>JAUVIG010000426.1 GCA_030592825.1 Chlorobiota bacterium
AGTTCAATATTGTGTTCAACAAGAGATAGATATGCTTTCCTTTTTTGAATGAACAATATTAATAAAATTACGGAGAATCCGATTGTTGATATTAAGATGAAACTTATTGTTCGAAGTCTTTTATTATTTTGGTCTAATTCCAAATTATTAATTTCAGCTTCTTTTTCAAGTAAATCAATTTTAGTTTCCTTTTTTTCTGTTTCATATTTGGTTTTTATTTCATTAATCTGTTTATTTTTTTCAAGTGTAAACAAAGAATCTGTTATTGTGTGATATTTACTTAAATAATTATATGCCGATTTATATTGATGCATATCAATATAGTTTCTTGAAAGAATTAAATATAATTCAGCCAGATATTTCAGCGAATTGCTTTTTTCTGCAATTTTAACAGCCTCTGCTGCGAATTTAAGACTTTTATTACGTTCTCCTCGAATTGAATATATTCTGCTTAGGCTGACTTTACTCACCATAATACCGGTGTTAAAACCTATTTGTTCGAATAAAACAAGCGATTTTGAAAAATATATTTCAGATTGCTCAATATCTCCTGATTCATCAATTATTACTCCTTTGTTTAATAAAGCGGAAGCTAAACCGTGTAAAGAGTTTGTCTTTTCAAGTAAATTGATGGCTTTATCGTAATATTTTCGGGCTGTGGCAGTGTCATCTTTTTCTTTATATATTAAGCCCGATATTTACATATACATTTCCGATTCCTACTGTATCATTCATTTCCTTAAAAAGATCTGCCGCTTTGTGATAGTTGTTTAATGCTTCATTGTAGTTTCCCTGTTCCCAAAATAATACTCCGATATTTTGATAAGTATTTGCTGTACCGTTTTTATCACCTATTCTTTCTTTTATTACTAAACTTTGTAAATATTTATTAATTGCATCTGTATAGTTCCCTTGTGCTTTATATACCAAAGCAAGATTATTATATACTTTTGCAGAATTAACAAAATCATTACTGTTTGAAAAGTTAATTAATGCGATATTGTAATCTGTTACAGCCTGCTCATAATTACCGTAATAATACTCTGTTGCTCCTGTGTTGATATAACATCTTGCAACATTTACGGAATCATTAATAAGGCGATAATATTTTGCAGATTTACAATAAATATTTTTTGATATATCCCATTCTTCATAATAATCATATATTAAAGCTTTATAAAAGTACAGATCAGCTGTTAATCTGTCATTCTTAATTTTTTTTGAACAAATAATCCCTTTATCAATATATTGAATAGCCTTATTTTTATCAACAGGTTTATAAATATTTGCTGTTTCAAGGTAGGTTTCTGCTTTAATTAAATCATTATTTGTTTTAGAGAGGATATCTTTCAGGCTGTCTGTTTTGGTTTGAGCAGGCGAGATAAAATTCAGAAATAATAACAGGTATGTAAAAAGATATTTCAAATCAATATTTATGAATAAGAATTGATATTTTTTATATTTGCTAATTTAAGAAAAACAAATTAATAATTTATAAAAAATTGATATATGACCTTTAAAAATTATAAATATTAACATATGAAAAGAAAAAGAATTCGAAAATTGTTTTTTGCTTTTGTTGTAATATCCATATTGGGTCTGCTGATACCTCAAAATATTATTATTCCTGTAGAAAAAGCTACGCAAAATGATTGGCATCCCGAGACATTTTGGTATTACCCATGGGGTAAATCGGTAACACATAAAGGTGTGGATATATTTGCAAAAGAAGGGACTAATGTTTTATCTTCAACAAACGGAATTGTACTTTATACCGGAGAAGTCGGCAGAGGCGGAAATGTAATTTTGGTATTAGGACCAAAATGGCGTTTGCATTATTATGCTCATATCAAAGAAATAAAAATAAAGAGTTTTAGATATGCTGACAGAGGCAGTATAATTGCAACTGTTGGAACTTCCGGAAATGCTGTCGGGAAATCTCCGCATTTGCATTATTCAATTGTTACTTTAATCCCTTATCCGTGGAGAATTGACAGTGACAGGCAAGGCTGGAAAAAGATGTTTTATTTGAATCCGCTTGATTATTTCTAAATTTCACCGAATACTTCAAACACACCTAAACCAAATCATATTTAACAGGATCTTTCGAGTCAAATTCTTTTAAATCAATATATGTTAATATTAATCTTGCTTTATAATTTTGCAAAAATATGGATTTTATGCAACTTTTAATACCTTTGTTATCTATTTAAAAAACAAAATAATGAGAAATTTTTTATTATCCGGCGTATTTATATTAAGTGTTTTTATCAGTAATGCTCAAATTATAAATGTTAATCCTGATAAAAACGGAGAGCCTTGGATTGTTGGAGGTTTAAGAGTGCCTTCACAAGAAGAAATCAATAAAATTTTGGTAATAACTCTACCCGAAGAATATACCGGTAAAGACTTGCCGAGTTCTTTGGATAACAGTACTACTCAATATTTCAGACCGATATTCAGCCAAACACACGGTTCTTGTGCACAAGCAAGCGGCATAGCGTATCTTTTTACATATGAAATTAACAGAGTAAGAGGTACTTCTGCAAATATCTCGTCAAATCAATTTCCTTCGCATTATACATATAATTTCCTTAACGGCGGAAGCGGAGCAAACGGTTCATGGATGCAAGACGGATGGGAAATTATTAAAGCAAGCGGATGCCCAACAGCAGCAACATACGGAGGATTAACACACAGCGGGTCTGATACATATTGGATGAGCGGATATGATGATTATAATTCAGGAACAGATAACAGAGTAAGTGAAATTTTTTCGATAAATGTGGGAACACCTGAAGGTTTAGAGACTTTAAAATATTGGATGTATGATCATTTGGACGGTGCTGATATAGGTAGTATTGTAAATTTTGCTGCCGGAATTTCTAATGATAATTATCAAACATCAGGTGATAAAATTATCAGTTGGGGAAATCCGATAAATCATGCAATGACATTTGTAGGCTGGGATGATAATATTGAGTATGATTACAGTAATGACGGCAATATTACAAATGATGTTGATATTAACAGTGACGGTGTTGTAGATATGAAAGATTGGGAGAGAGGAGCATTAATTATGGTAAATTCTTGGGGAACTTCATGGATGGGTGACGGGAAAGCATATGTTATGTATAAGTTGCTTGCGGAATCTGTTGAAGACGGAGGAGTTCATGCTAATAAAGTTTACGGAATTAATGTGAAAGAGACACAAACGCCACAATTGTTATTGAAAGTAAAAGCGGAACATAATTCAAGGAACAAAATTAAAGTTTCAGCAGGTATTTCTGATGATATTTCAAGTACCTCTCCGGAATATGTATTGAATTTTCCGTTGTTTAATAAGCAAGGCGGTGATTATGATATGAGAGGAACATCTTCTTTACCTATAGAATTTACAATGGATATTACACCTTTATTAAATCATATTACAAGTGGTGAGAATGCTGTATTTTTTCTTCAAGTTACAGAAGATGATCCGTATTCAAGCGGGGCAGGAATGATATATGACTTTTTAATAGTTGATAATGAAGGTAGTGAATATATTTGTTCATCTCATAATGTTTCGATTGTAAATAATAACCTTACTCAATTATCAGTAATTGCACAAGTAGAATTTGAAGCACCTGAAATTACAACACAATCAATTCCCGGAGCGGCAGTAAGTGAATACTTTTCGTTTCAATTGGAAGCTGAAGGCGGATCACAACCTTACAATTGGAATATTAATAT
>JAUVIG010000077.1 GCA_030592825.1 Chlorobiota bacterium
AGATTTACAAAAAAAGACGCAAATACCAATGGGTATTCTTACTTTTTTTCTAAACTTTTTATCTCAATATCTTGGCACTTCTCTTTGTCTATAACCGCTCAATTTAGGTTAAATTATTACATCATTCCGCCCATTCCGCCCATTCCGCCTCCGGGAGGCATCATCGGTGCAGGATTATCTTCTTTTTCATCAACCATCACAGCTTCTGTTGTTAATAACATACCGGCAATTGATGCTGCATTTTCTAAAGCAATTCTGGTTACTTTAGTAGGATCAATTACACCTGCTTTATATAAATTCTCAAATTTATCTGTACGTGCATTGTAACCAAAATCATCTTTACCTTCTTTAACAACTTGTACAACAACAGCACCTTCTTTGCCTGCATTTATTGCAATTTGTCTTACAGGTTCTTCAATTGCTCTTTTAATAATTTCAATTCCGACATTTTCATCATCATTTTCACCTTTAATCTTATCTAAAGCTTCCAAAGATCTGATATAAGCTACTCCTCCTCCGGGAACGATACCTTCTTCAACTGCAGCTCTTGTTGCACTTAATGCATCATCAACACGATCTTTTTTCTCTTTCATTTCAACTTCAGAAGCTGCACCAACATAAATTACTGCAACACCACCTGAAAGTTTCGCTAATCTTTCTTGTAATTTTTCTTTATCATAGTCTGAAGTAGTATTTTCTATATGAGTTTTAATTTCTTTTACTCTTGCTTTTATTTGATCTTTATCTCCGGCTCCGTTTACTATTATTGTATTTTCTTTATCTATTACAATTTTTTCGGTAGTACCGCACATTTCAAGAGTAGCATTTTCCAATTTATAACCTCTTTCTTCAGTAATTACCGTACCTCCTGTTAAAACAGCCAGATCTTCCAACATTTCTTTTCTTCTGTCACCAAATCCGGGAGCTTTAACTGCAGCGACTTTCAATGATCCTCTGAGTTTATTTACAACAAGAGTTGCTAATGCTTCTCCGTCAATATCTTCAGCAATTATCATTAAGGGACGGTTTTCCTGTGCAGCGGGTTCCAATACAGGCAGCAGATCTTTCATGGAGGAAATCTTTTTATCATATAATAAAATATATGGTTTTTCAAGAACTCCTTCCATTTTATCAGTATCAGTAATAAAATAATGAGAAATATATCCTCTGTCAAACTGCATACCTTCTACCACTTCAACATGTGTATCAATTCCTTTTGCTTCCTCAACAGTTATCACACCGTCTTTTTTAACGATCTTCATTGCATCGGCAATGTGTTTCCCAATTTCTTCATCATTATTAGCAGAGATTCTTGCTACTTGTTCAATTTTTTTGCTGTCTTCTTTAACATCTTGTGATTGACTTTTCAATCCTTCTACAATTGCTTTCACGGCTTTGTCAATTCCTCTTTTTAAATCCATCGGATTTGCACCGGAAGTTACATTTTTTATACCTACATTTATAATTGATTGAGCAAGAACAGTTGCAGTTGTTGTTCCGTCGCCGGCATCATCACCTGTTTTAGAAGCTACCTCTTTTATCATTTGAGCGCCTACATTTTCAAATGCATCAGAAAGATCAATTTCTTTAGCAACAGTAACACCGTCTTTTGTAATTTGAGGTGCTCCGTATGATTTTTCAATTACAACATTGCGACCTTTTGGTCCGAGCGTAATTTTAACTGCATCGTTAAGTTTGTCTACACCTTTTTTTAAAGCATCTCTGGCTTCAATATCAAATAAAATTTCTTTTGCCATTTTATATTAATTTTATGTTTGAAATAACTATTTTTCTGCTCTGCTTTTTACATAATTTATGCCAAAGCGAATTTTGAATTGATTGCTTGTTTTTTATGACGAAAATGCAGATTGAATGAAATTGATGTAGATTTAAAGTTATTCATGTTACATTGTTGCATTGTCATATTGTTAAATTGCTGAATATCAACTTCATAGTAATTAAAACATTATTTAAAATTCCTGACAAAGTCGGGTTTTTTGAGCAATCAAAAAAACTATAATACTTGTCGTTTATGGCTTTATGGTATTATATGATTTGTGTTTTCAATTACGAAATGACAAGAGTTCTGAATTTGGCAGTTTTATGACATTTAGGCATAAACTATTTGAAATAAAGTAAAAAGAGTGAAGTTTTAAATCTTCGCTTAAATATATATTATTAGTCAAGGCTTGACATTATTAACATGAGTTCGATATAAGAAATATTTACAGCAAAGTCAAACCTTGACTTGATAACACACTATTTAAAGAAGTAATAAACTGCAAATAACAGTCTCAAATTATTTGCTTCCGTAATTTCAACAGGAACTCCTTTTTCGTCTGTTGATGCACCGTAATTTGCAACAGTATATTCCGTTTCAAAAGCAAAACGTGCAGGGCCTACATTATAAATCACTCTTGGTGAAATTCTGTATTGACTTTCAATATTTGTTCCGAGGCCATAAACAGCTCCGACAATATCATTTTCCGAACCGAGATTTTTTGTATATCCTCCGAAAACACCAAACTGAAATTTCTTACCGTTTGTATGAATATCCATCCATGCCGACATTGTTGTTAAAGGAGTATAACTTACAAAACCTTTGGTTATATCTGTTGAATCAGTAACAGCAAACCCGCCTATACTCAAAACATCCGGTAGATTTTGTCCGTATATTCCTTCCATTTTAACAGTTACCGGTGATGTTTTTATTTTAAGAAAAGCAATACTACTGAAGCTGCTTACGGTTTCTTCTGTAGCATATCCTGCTCCTGTAACAATTTGCGGAACAATTTGCTTATATCCTCCGCCTATTCCGGTAAGAAAAGTTTTTCCGTTGCCGAAATGAATTTGACCGCTTAATTCAGGCATTGATGAATTTCTTAAATATTCACCGGTAATTCCTGCAGGTCCTCTGCTTGAATAATCTCTTTGCATTGAGGCTACAGCGAGTAACTTTAAATTTCCTGACTTATGTGTTAAACGAATTTGAGGATTTCTTCCGAATGGCTGAAAAGGAACACCTGTATTAAATGAAACTGTTCCGGGAAAACATCCTGTTACAAACATTGGAATCCAATATTGTCCGAATAACAATTCTGTATTTTCCCAATTCATTTTTACATATGCATGTCGTAATCTTAAAAGATTTATATTTGCATTTGCTTGGGCAAAGAAATCTCCTTCAATTTTTGCCGATAACTTTGCATTTAAAACATCCGGTCCTGTTATACCAAGAGACAGGCGAGATTGTACAGCAAGAAAATTCATATTTGATTTTGCATTAATATCATTACCGTCAGCATCTTCAGAGACAGCAGCAGGGAACAATAAGAAATGACCTTCACGAGCAGTTACAGTTTGCCTTGAATCCCAAAAGAAGTCGTTCTTTACAAAACCACTCCATTTTAGATTTATTTTTTTTTCTTCTTTATCACCGTCTTGCGAGAAACCAAGTATCGGTATTAATGTAACAATAAGTACTATTATTGATTTTTTCATTTATAAATTATTTTGAAATTTGAAATTTGTTATTCTAAATCTTTACACATCGAAATCCAATTGTAATATCTACCCAGCTGCCCCTTAAAGCATTACGAATAAATACTTTTTTACATGCTGAACCGGATTTCCATCCGCCACCCCTGACAACAGTTAATCTTCCGTTTTCAGGACCTTTTGGGTTTTTTGTCGGAGAATCTTTATAATAATCTTTTTCGTATATGTCGCTAACCCATTCTCTTGCATTACCGGACATACCATATAATCCGAAATTATTTTGCTTTCCTGATAAAACATTATACGGATGTCTGTCACCCTTATTAAAAACAGAATCAATGTTAATACAACTTCTGAAAACATCACCGTTTGAGTAATTCTTATCAATTAGTCCTCCTCGTGCGGCATATTCCCATTCTGCTTCAGTCGGCAACCTTTTTCCTGCATATTCAGCATATTTTTTTGCATCATTTTTACTTACACCAATAACAGGACAATTCGGATATTTCAGACTACTTCTGTACTTATCAGTACCCCAAAATTCAGGCAATTTATGTCCGGTTTCCTTACAAAAAGTGTAATATTCAAGATTAGTTACTTCATGTATATCCATAAAAAATGAATCTACTACTACTTTATGTGCCGGACTGTAATCAGAATCAGATTCTGAATCCTTTCCCATTATATATTCTCCACCCGGAATTAACTTCATACCTTTTTCAGAATTTTGAGCCGTAACTGTGGTTATTAAAATACTTTGGAATATTAAAAAAATCAAAATTTGTCTTTTCATCTGAAAATAATTGAAAAATTAATAATTATATTATTCATGTTTTATAAGCTGTTTTTTATTTATTTTGATTTTTTACTACAAAGGGCAGATAATTCATAAAGTTTGATTTTGCTTTATAAAAAATGTCGGTGAGAAGAAAATAATACTTCTCACCAACATTATATATTGGATTATTATGCTTGAACTAACTTTTTATTATCTTTTTGAGTTGCAAGAGATACCAAAACCAAAGTCAGTAAAGCTAATGTAAATGAAATAATTGCCGGATTATCTAACATATGTGGTGCATCTAATTTATCTAAGCCGTAGCGATCCCACATTGTCGGTGAAGTCAGGATAATTCCCAAGGCAGACACTATTCCCATAACAATAGACCAAGCAATTCCTTTTGCTGTTGTTTTTTTCCAGAACAATAACATAATAATAGCAGGAAGATTTGCGGAAGCTGCAACTGCAAACGCCCAACCAACCAAGAACGAAACATTCATTCCTTTAAATGAAATCCCGAGTATTATAGCTACAACACCAACTGAAAACGCAGCAATTTTTCCTGCTCTTACTTTTGCTTTATCATCAAGATTTTTACCCATGTATCTGTCAACAAGATCGTGAGCTATTGCACCGGAAGATGCGACAATCAATCCGCTCACCGTACCGAGAATAGTGGCAAATGCAATTGCGGAAATTATTGAGAATAACCCTATTCCGAATGCTTTTGCAAGCAAAGGCCCTGACATATTACTGCTTTCCACATCAAGAACACCGTTCACGGCAGCACCAAGTCCCATAAAAAGTGTCAGAACATAAAAACCTCCGATTGCGGCAATTGCAACAATTGTAGATTTTCTTGCATCTTTTTGGCTTTTTACTGTGTAGTATCTGATTAAAATATGAGGCAATGAAGCTGTACCAAGAAACAGTGCTAACATTAAAGAAATAAAATTTAACTTTGTCCAAGGATTAGAATCTTTTCCGATTTTAAATTTAAGACCGGGCATCATCATTTCTTTACCTGAAGTAATTTCTTGATGCCATACAACAACTTTATTTTTTCCGTCATTAAATTTTACTTTAATAAATCTGATAATTTCACTATTTTCAATTGTTGATAAGAACTTGAACGGACCTAATGCACCTGTACTTGTAACTTCTTTTCCGTCAACAATAATTTTACTCATATGTCCGACTTGGTAAAACTTAGCATTTTCTTTTGGTTCACCGTTATAAAATTTATCTCCGGCTTCTGTTTCAGTTACAGAAAGCATTTCTTTAAGAACAAGATCACCGTTTACTTTAACAAGGTCAAACCAACGATAAACACCTTTCTGAAATTCAATCTTAACAAATTGGTGTCCTTTAACTTCTTGTTGAGAAAGGACATTATATCCCTCTACGGTAAGTGCATCATCACTGCCTGTTGGAGTCAAAGTAACAAATTCATGATATTTTTGATCTTCATTGTCGGGAGTTAAAGTAAGCCCGTTATTAAATATATATACAGCAAGTATTGTTGAAAAGATAATTAATAAACCTCCTTTAATAAATTGCACATATGTTGTAGAGGTCATTCCTGCTGTAGCTACAATAAAAACAACAATTACTCCTACGATTACTACTCCTACCCAATGCGATAAACCAAGCAATGGTGTTACTAAAGCACCGGCACCAACCATTTGCGGGATTAAGTAAAAAATAGAAACAATAAGCGTACTTATTGCAGCCGTTAATTGAATTGCTTTCGAATTAAATTTTGAATCTAATGCATCTGTAAAAGTAAATTTACCCAGTCGTTTTAACGGTTCGGCAACGAGGAAAAGTGCTACAATCCAACCGGCGAGATAACCTATTGAATATAAAAATCCATCGTATCCGACAAATGCAATCATACCGCAAATACCGAGAAATGATGCTGCCGAAAGGTAATCGCCTGCAAATGCAATCCCGTTTACACCCCAATGAATGGTGCCGCCCGCAGCAAAATAACTGCTTGCAGATTTTGTTCTTCTTGCAAAATAAAACGATAAACCTAATACGAACAATACAAATATTACAAATAAAACTATTGCGAAAGTTGAAACTCCATATATCATGATTTGTCCTCCTTATTCATTAAATTTTCAAATTTAGTACATCGCCAATTATAAAATAAACCAAGTAAAATGGCAAAAATAATTAGACCAAAACCGTAAACAACAGCCAGATTTTGGTTTCCGAGAACAACTTTGCCCATTAATGTGTAGTCTGCAACACCAATTGCCACAAAACCGGCATAAACAATTAAATAAATAAAAAATAATATTACTCCGAGTTTTGTTTTTTTCTTAACAGCATGGTCTACACCAAGCTCTACTGCAGGTCCGTGGTCCATAAAATATATTTTTAAATTAATAGATAGTGATATTCACAACTCAACTACTAGGTAAAAAACTAATGATGTAATTTTCTTGTTTTACACCTACAATATTGAGATATGTTGATTATTTCATTTAAAAAAACAAAAATACTTTAAATTGATAAGGGATTGAATGATAAAAATCATTGTATATTTCAAAATTTGATTTCCAAATATCAGGATATAAAAGTATAAAAAAATGGTTCTTATGTGAATTTAATTTGTTCCGGATTAATAATAATGACAAAATGATTGAATAACAAAATGATTAAATATTAAAATCTTATTCTTTAATAAAAAGCCGGTCTGTAATCATTCGATGATTGTAATCTTGAATAAAGGCTTTTAGTTTTTTTTCTAAATATGCTTGTTTTTCAGGGTATTTATCAATCAGATTATTTTTTAAAGCATAATCTTTTTCATAATTATAGAAACCGACAATTTTTTCATTTCTGTATTGCAACATGAAATCATTTATAATTATTTGATAAGTATCATTTAAATAATTTACTGCATAAGGTTTAATATTTTCTTTCAGAAGATCATTTCCGAAAGAAAAAAAATCTTTATCATAATTTAAATAACCCAAAACAGTCGGCATAATATCAATTTGCTGTGCTACAATGCTGTCTGTACCTGTTAGTAAGGTATCTGAAGGAGAATAAAGAACTATGGGAATTGCATATTTCCCGACACTTGAATTATATTTTTTTAAATAACTGACTGCTGAATGATCTGCAGTAATAACAAAAAGGGTATTATTATACCACGCCTTATCGGAAATTTTATCGAAAAATTTCTTTAGTGCCATATCAGAATATTGGACTGATTTATGAATAGGAAGTGTACCTTCTTTAAACTTTCCTTTATATTTATCAGGAACTTTATAAGGATGATGAGATGATAATGAAAAAAACACACTATGAAATGGTTTTTTAAAACTATTTAATTTATCGGCAAAAAACTGAAAAAAAGGTTCATCCCACAGCCCCCATGCATCGTCAAAATCATCATCGTTTCCGTATTCTTTCATTGAATATAAATGCTCATAACCGGAAAATTTCATAAATGCATCAAGTCCTAAAGCTCCTTTTGGTGCACCATGAAAAAATGAAGTATGATAGCCTTTTTTCTTTAATAAATTCCCCAAACCGTAGAATCTGTTTGATGCATAAGGAGATGTTACATGAGATTGAATAGTTGAAGGAATACTCGAAGTTATAGCAGGTAAAGCTTCAATAGATATTCGACCGTTAGCAAAAGTTCTTATAAATACTTTACTTTCACTTATCAATGAGTCTAAAAATGGTGTATAACCTTTATAGTTTCCGTTTTCAATATCAGTATTTAAAGAGCCGATATATTCTCGCGAAAAACTTTCCATAACAATTATAACAACATTCATATTATTGAAAAATTTTCCGGTATCAACTTTATGTACAGGAGAAAAAAAATTTGTTAATTCTTCTTCATTAAAATAATGTTTTTCATCAAGAGAACTTTTTTCCAGTGTTTTCATAATAGTAAACGGAGTATTCAGCACAAGAGCCATTTCTTCAGTTTTGTTTACGTACATTCCTGCATCGCCGAGAGTTATCGGAAATGTTTTTTTTACAAAACTTCCTCTCATACCCATAACGGAAAGAAATCCGGATACAGCAAGAATAATAATTCCTGAAATATAATAATATATACCAAACTTAAATTTCGGCTTTTGCAAGTTAATTCTATTATAAGCAAATATCAATATGAAAATAAGAAATATTCCGATTAAAACACCATACCAATAATCAATAAAAAACAATGAAAACAATTTTAAAATATTACTCTCTCCTGCAAATATGAATACATCAACAGTGCTTCTTTTCAAAATAAAATCAAAATAAAACACATCTCCCATATTCACAGCAAGAGCAATTGAATTCGGAATAAGAAAAAGATATTTTAAAAAAGATTGGTATTTTCGATTATACTTAAAAGGAAAAGGTAAAAGAAATAAAAAGATGTAAAGAAAATTTATAAACATTATTGCAGAAATATCGAACTTAATACCTCCTTGCATAATTCGAAGAAAATGAGAAAATGTCATTTCTTCATAATGCTCAAGATTAAAAACATAAAATATGATTCTTAATAATGTAAAAAGTAAAAGTACTAAAGTTAGTCTTTTCAGAAGGCTGATAAGTACTTTTATATTTGAAATTGCAGATATTACGTTTTTCCTTTTCACAATTCTTATTTGCTGAATAAATCGGAGTGAGTTCCTGTACGTGCTAATTCAATAATATTTCCTGTTTTTTTCCAAATTATTAACCAATTCGGTTCAATATGTGAATCGTAATATCCTTTATAGTTTCCTTTTAAAAGGTGGGTTTTATATTTTTCATAAGGTAATGTTCCGGTTTCTTGAAGAATTTTTAATACTTTCTTAAATTCCTCAATATCATAATTCCGCTTTTTTATTTTTTTAACATCCTTTTTAAACTGCCCTGTATATATAGTTTTATACATTTTATATTTCTAATTGTTCATATAAATCCTCTAAACTGTCAGCTTTGAATATTCTGCCTTCTTCTATATCCTCAAATGCTTTTATTGTTTTTGCGTTGGGTATTTTTTCCTTTTCATCAACAACTTTTACAAAAGATAATGTTTTTAAATACCGTATAATTTCTTTTGCTCCTTTTATCTTATCATTTATTGTTATAGTTGTCATAATAATTGATTTTGTATAGATTACAAAGATACGACAAAAAATAAAATCCGCAAATATGAAATGATTAGTGCCTATAAGAAAACTCTGCAAAAATAAAAAAGTTTGTTTTTATAAAAATTGATAGTTTTCTTATAGGCACTAATTAAAATCAAAATTCAGAATTTATTATTGCGTGTTTTTATTATTGATAACTTTTTATCTGATATTTTTACATTTATATCAGAATTTATCAGCATGGGATCTCCGTCAATATGAAATTTATTAAAATTTGAACGTATTGTTGTATCGGATTTTATCTTGAAATATTTTATAAATTTAGAATCTTTCAAACTACCTGTCATTAACTTTATTACAAATACAGGATAGTAATAAAAAGGGAATGGTCTTACGATTACAAAATCATACATTCCGTCATTAGGTTTTGCATCCGGAGCAATATATGCACCGTTCCCAAATTGACGTGTATTAGCCATTGACAGCATTTGTATTTTTTCTTTCAGATGAAATTGATCATTTATAATTTCAACATAAAAAGGTTTAAATTTAATTATTGATCTTATAACAGAAATAATATATGAACTTAAACCCCTTTTTTTTCTTGTTATAAAATCATGTGCCACATATGCATCAAAACCCAAACCTGCAACATTTACACATTCTTGTTCATTAATTTTTAAAACATCAATATTTTGAACTTCCCCTTTTTTTATATCTTCAATTAATTCAGGAATATTTTTTTTGAATCCGAGTTCTTTTGCAAAACCGTTTCCGGAACCGGTAGGATAAATTGCAAGTATTTTATCTTTTGTTTGATATATTTTTCGTGTTGCAGAATTAACTGTTCCGTCGCCTCCGATAATTACTAAAACTTTGTAATTATTTATATACTTATCATAAATCTCATCAAATTCAGTAAGGCTCTTGCTGATAATAATTTTATGATCTTTTATTACTTCTTCGATATCCTTCTTTATCTTTAAATATTGTTTTCGACCTGAATTCGGATTAATAATAAAAAGTATGTCTTTATCTTTAATTATATTCATACAAGTTTAAAGTTCAAAGTTTAAAGTTCAAAGTTTAAAGTTTGAAGTTCAAAATTTTCTGCCTGTCGCCTGCCTGACGGTAGGCAGGGCAGGCAAGAGAGTTCAAAATTCAAAGAAATATGAATTAATAAAAAAAAAGTCGACATATTCAATGCCGACATTCCTATTAATTATCAATATTAATTATTGATTGTTATCTTTGTTTTCTTTATTTTCTTCGTTTTCTCTGAATTGTTTTACTTGTTCAGGCGTTTGAATATCAGGAATTGTATTTTGGTTTAATTCCATTAACTCTTTTTGGATTTTCGATTCAGGATCTTCTTGAGCCCTTGGTATTGCCATACTTGCTGTAATACTGAAAAGGATAAGAGCAACAGCCAGTGTCCACGTAGTTTTATCAAGGAATTTATTGGTTTGAACAACACCTCCGAATGAACCTGCTCCGCCAAAAGTTGATGATAATCCTCCACCTTTAGGATTTTGAGCTAAAACAATAAATATCATTAAGATACTTGCTATAATAATTAATATGATTGCTAATGTTAACATGTTATTAGTTTTATTTTAATTTTTCAGTTTCTTCAATTTTGGCTGCAAAGTAATCTTTTTTTTCCGGATTTTTCAAAATTAATTTTTCAAAAATTTCAACAGCTTGATTATATTTTCCTTGATTAATATAAATATTAGCCATCAACTCTGTTTCAACAGATTTTTTTTCTTTTGTACTTTCTTCCGAAATGTCAACATTTTCAGCTTCTTCATCAACCGGTCTTTTTAATGAGGGTGTATCATTAACAAATTTATTTATCAGTCCTTCATCTTTATTATCTGTATCTTTTTGATGTTTTTTCTTTTTAAAAGCAGCAATTCTTGCAAAAACATCATCGGCAGCTTTTACTTTAGTTTCTTTTTCTTCTGTTTTCTCAACTTTTTCTTTTTTGTCAATTATTTTTTCTTCTTTAACTTCCTTTATTTCTTTTTCTTTAATGTGTTCTTTCTTATCTTCTGCTATAAATTCTTCTTTTTTATCTTCTGTTATTATGCTTGTTTCTTTTTTCTTTTCTTCTTTCTTTTCTTTTTTCTTTTCTTCCTTTTTATCATCAATAATATTTGAAAAAATATCATCAATATCATCTTCTTTATGAACGATTCCTTTTACTTTTTCTTCTTTATCAATTATTATTTCTTCCTTATTATCATCCGATTCAATTTTTTTCTCAATCTCATCTTCCGGCTTGAACTTTATATCTTCCGGCTCAATATCGGTCTCCTTCCTATCCTCTTTAAATTTAACAGTTTCATCAACTTTGTCGTCTTTTTTATCAAGAAACTCGAATTCATCTTCTGTAATTACGGATACTTCATCTTTATCATCAGTGATTAAGATTGGTTCATCTTTTTCAATTTCTGTGCGTTTATCTTCTTCTATAAATTCAATATCGTCTGTTGTTGATTCATCAATTTTTATTTCACTATCGCCTTTAATTTCAATTACTTCTTCTTTGTCTTCTTCTTTGACTTCATCAATTTCTTCTTTTATTTCTTCTTTTATTTCTTCTTTTAATTCAACTTTTACATCTTCTGTTACTTCAACTTTGATTTC
>JAUVIG010000517.1 GCA_030592825.1 Chlorobiota bacterium
ATGAAAGAATAACCATCTCATCAATGGGAACAGAAATGGGAACCATTATTATATTATTCCCGCCAAATCAAGAAATATTGGATTACAGTTCTGCAAGAGCAGGAAAAAAAATTGAAGCTGTTCTTGCTGATGATGATGCTCATTATGAAGAAGTTTATGATGTTGATATGTCAAAATTTGTTCCTATGGTTTCCTTACCGGGAAAACCTCACGGAACTGTAAATATTGTTGAAGCACATAAAACAAAAATTGATTCCGGTTTCATAGGGTCATGTACAAACGGACGTATGGAAGATATGCGTGCAGTTGCAGAAGTTTTAAAAAACAGAAAAGTTGCTCCCGGTGTTGTTTTAAAAATAGTTCCGTCAACAGATGCAATATGGCAGCAATGTTTGGATGAAGGTATCATTAAAATATTTAAACAAGCCGGTGCTTTAGTTTCTAATGCAGGATGTGCAGGATGTGCCGCAGGGCAAGTCGGACAAAACGGTCCGGGCGAGATTACAATCAGTACAGGTAACAGAAATTTTCCCGGTAAGCAAGGAAAGGGCAGTGTATATCTTGCATCTCCGGCAATTGTTGCAGCTTCTGCAATTGCAGGTTATATTACCACAACCGATGCAATTCCTGATGAACCTGCTGTTTTTACACCTCAAGATATTCAGGCAAAAATTGAAAAAGCAAAAACTGAAGATAGTCAAATAACTGAAAAACCGACAGTTGTGGAAGGCAGAGTTTGGTACATTCAAGAAGATGATATTGATACAGATATGATTTTCCATAATCGATATCTTGCCATTACTGATATTAATGAAATGGGACAATATGCTTTTGATAATCTCGAAGGATACAAAGATTTTGCAAAAAAAGCAAAGCCGGGTGATATTGTTGTAGTAAATAAAAATTTCGGAGCCGGAAGTTCACGCCAACAAGCAGTTGATTGTTTCAAAGCATTGGGAGTTCAAGCAATTGTCGCAGAATCTTACGGAGCCATTTACGAAAGAAATGCAATTAATGCAGCATTTCCGATTGTTACATATAAAACTCTTGAAGGATTAGAATTAGAACACGGTAATAAAATCAAAGTTAATTTTGAAACAGGAGAAATTACAAATATCAGCAAAAATAAAACTATAAAAGCTGAACCGTTTTCAGATGTTCAATTAGAAATCTATCAAAACGGCGGCTTATTTTAGGCTTTGTAATTAAATAAAGTGTGCAGAATAGACGTAGTTATTTTTAATTTTTACAAGGCGTAAAAATTGCGAATAGCCACAGTTTATTTAAAGTTTTTATAACGAAGTAAAAATTAAAAAGAACAAGTGTAAATGCACAGGTTATTTAATTACAATGCCTTAATGACTTTTAAACGTCCGGAGGACTTTAAAACGTCTTATTTTTGAAAGTATAATAAAAACAAAAGATTAATTTCTGAAAATTAATTTCAAATATTATCTTTGCAACTTTTAAAATTAATAACTATAAATTAATACAAATGAATAAATTATTTCAAGGAATAGGTGTAATTATGTTGTTGTCATTGGGTTTATTATTCTCAAATTGTGATAAAGATAAAGATAATGATAATCACGGTATTGCAGGTAACTCGTTTAAAATTGCTTATGTAAAAACCGATACATTAGCAGAAGTTTATGAATATTATAATGACCTTAAAACTTCATTATTGATTGAACAACAAGAAGCTGAAGCAGATTTAAGCGCACGTTATAAATCAATGCAGACTAAATATTTACAGATACAAAGAGATTTGCAAGACAGAATGATCACTCCGACATCTGCACAACAAAAACAAGAAAAATTGGCATTGGATCAACAAAAATGGCAACAAGATCAACAACGCTATGAGTTTGAATTAATGGATAAAAATCAAAAGATGACACTTGAGATATATGACAGTATTCAGAATTATCTGAAAATTTATAACAAAAAATATAAATTTAATATGATTATGGCAACTGATACTTTGGGATCAAACCTTCTGTATGCTGATAAAAATTTAGATATTACTGAAGATGTTATCAAAGCCTTAAATAAAAGATACAGAGAAGCTTTGGGAAATCAAGAAGGTGAAGAAGATACTGAATAAAATAAATAAATTTACTATTTTCAAAAAAATAATCCGACTGATTGTCGGATTTTTTATTATATTTTTC
This sequence comes from Chlorobiota bacterium, assembly GCA_030592825.1. Taxonomy (GTDB): domain Bacteria; phylum Bacteroidota; class Bacteroidia; order Bacteroidales; family JAADGE01; genus JAADGE01. The sequence goes on from JAUVIG010000517.1 coordinate 2,175, forward strand.
AAATAATATAAACTATACTTGTGTCATTTGCCGATACATATTTCCGGAGGTTTCAAACATATGATAAGATCATTTCGGAAGAACCGAATAAAGATATTTTTTTATCTGTTGTTATTCCTTCATATAATGAACCCGATCTGTGCATTTCATTACATTCATTATTGGATTGTGAATTACCGAAGCAATCTGTGGAAGTTATTGTTGTAATAAATTCTTCCGAAAATACACCTGAAGAAGTTCTTAATGTTAACAGGAAATCATATTCGCAAGCAAAAGAATTTTCCGGTAAGTATAGTACCGAACGATTAAATTTTCGGATTCTAAACTTTGATTATCTTCCGAAAAAGTTTGCAGGTGTTGGTTTAGCCAGGAAAATTGGTATGGATGAAGCATTGCAACGATTTAACTTTTTAAATAAGAACAACGGATTAATTGCAGGTTTCGATGCTGATTCTTTAGTTAAAAATAATTATTTTACAGAAATAGAGAAGTATTTTCAAAACAATCCTGCAACAAAAGCATGTTCAATTAATTTTGAGCACCCGATTGAAGGAAATCTGTTCAATGAAAATATTTATAAGAATATTATAAATTACGAACTTCATTTAAGATATTTTGTTGAAGCTTTACGGTATGCAAAGTTTCCTTATGCATATCACACCATAGGTTCAAGCTTTGTTGTGAGGGCAGATATTTATGCTGTGCAAGGCGGTATGAACAGAAAAAAAGCCGGTGAAGATTTTTATTTTTTACAAAAAATTATAGCTCTCGGAAATTACGCTGAAATAAATTCAACAGTCGTAATTCCCTCTCCTCGAATTTCTGATCGTGTTCCTTTTGGTACCGGAGCAGCCGTAAAAAAAATG
>JAUVIG010000199.1 GCA_030592825.1 Chlorobiota bacterium
GAAAAAATGATGCGTGATGCTAAACTTTGTCAAATTTATGAAGGAACTAACCAAGTTCAAAGATTGGTTATTTCAAAAGGAATATTGAGATAAATGGATTTAAAAAAGAGCCGGTTTATAACCGGCTCTTTTTTAAAAATATATATAAGGGGACTCCTAAAAACTCAAATATTAAGGCTTTTTAAAATTTTAAAACCGGAGTTTACTGTTGTAAATGAGGATTTTAAAATTTTAAAGTAACGCAAAGATTGGGGTTTTTAGGAGTGCCCATAAGTTATCAGAACGTATATTTATTATCATCAATTAATTTATCAGCTATTCTTCTTCTTGCATCTTTAATGTTTGCCGGATTTACTTTTGTGAAATATCGCAAAGCTTTAATATATTTTTCTTGTTCATTTTCATCAATAAAGGAATATACAGCTTCAATTCCTTGTTTATAAATCTCATTTGATGCATCAAATAAATAAACATTTAAAATGTCTTTATAAATATTAAAAGCATTTTCCTGTTTTGTTTGTTGAAGTTTTGCTGTTCTTAAATAAAGAGATTCAGCAATATATGAAACCATAATAATATCTGCAAAATTGAAAAGAATTTCTTGTTCGCGAGCTAATTTTCTTTGAAATTTTTGAGCAGCAAGTTCTGCCAACATTAGAAATACTGATTTAAAGTTTGATACCGTTAATCTTACATTATCAAAATAATTATCGTTGAATTTAGGATTCTCCGGTAAACTGTCAATATTTTCAATTATTTTTTTAGCTTCTTCAAAAATCGGAATTTCACCTTTTTGTCCTTTTTTAATTAAGGTGTCAGCTGTAACGTTTCTGTTAATTTCATTAGTACCTTCAAAAATTCGGTTAATTCTTGAATCTCTGTAACCTCTTTCGATAGGTGTTTCTGATGAATATCCCATACCTCCGTGAATTTGAACACCTTCATCAACAACATAGTCCAACATTTCAGAACCGAAAATTTTAATTAGTGCAGCTTCAATAACAAATTCTCTTTGTGCTTCAACATTTGCTTGCCCTTTATCAATACCGTTTGCAATATTCCGTTTTTCGGCATCGTCAATATTTCTGCTCATACGATATAATGCAGTTTCGTTTGCAAATGCTTTAATTACTTGCTGAGCAAGTTTATATTTAATGGCACCGAAATTTGAAATTAAAGTTTTAAATTGTTTTCTTTCATTTGAATATTGTACTGATTGATTTATCGAAGTTTTCGATGCACCGATAACACTTGCTCCAAGTTTAATTCGACCCAAATTTAAAATATTAAGAGCAATTCTGAAACCTTCACCTCTTTTTCCGAGAAGGTTCTCAACAGGGACTTCACAATCGTTAAAGAAAATTTGAACGGTTGATGATCCTTTAATACCCATTTTATGTTCTTCCGGATTAAAGCTTATTCCGGGAAAATCTTTTTCAACTATAAATGCACTAAGAATACGGTCGTCATCAATTTTAGCAAAAACAGTTAATATATCGGCAAACCCCCCGTTGGTGATCCACATCTTTGATCCGTTAAGAATGTAATGTGTACCTGCTTTATTTAAAACGGCTTTTGTTTTAGCGGAATTGGCATCTGAACCTGCTCCGGGTTCTGTTAAACAATATGCACCCAATAATTCGCCTAAAGCTAATCCGGGTAAATATTTTTGTTTTTGTTCTTCATTTCCGTAGTACATAATAGGAAGAGTTCCAATACCGGTATGTGCTGAATATGCTACCGAAAAGGAATACCCGGCACCCAGAACATCTGCAACCAACATTGAAGTTGTAAAATCTTGGCCAAATCCCATGTATTCTTCAGGAATTGAAATTCCTAATAAACCTAATTCTCCTGATTTTTTCAAGATAGACGACATCAGGCCTTCTTCATGGTTGTCAAGTTTGTCAAGATTCGGTATAACTTCAGTATCCAAAAAGTCTTGACATGTTTGAGTAATCATTCTTTGTTCTTCATTAAATTCCTCCGGAATAAATATTTCTTCAGGATTTGTTTCTCTAACAATAAATTCGCCTCCTTTTATAGTATTTTTATTATCCATATTAACGATTTTATAAAGATTTTGAAAAATGAAGTCGCAAAAATAGAAATTTTTCGACCCAATACAAAAAAAAACTGCTAAACATCTATGTTTAACAGTTTTAAATTTTGACTTAATTGAAAATCTTTACTTTAGGAGTATTACTTTTCCGGATTGAGTATTATTGTTTGAAATAATTTTGCAAAAGTATATCCCGTTAGCAAGTCTGCCTCCGGAGTTATTAGTACCGTCCCATATGAGTTTATGATTTCCCTTTTCTAATTCATTGTTTAATAATACATTTACAAGTTCACCGGTGTATGAATAAACAGCAGCAAAAACATTTGATTTATTATCAATTGAAAACTCAATTTGAGCATTATTTGTAAACGGGTTAGGAGTGATCTTAATGTTCGATAATGACAAAATTACATCTACAGATACATGCTCGCTTAAAGTAATATTTATGTCCACATCTTGATTTGTTACATTTACTTGACCGTTGAAAGTGTTATAATCGGTTTTTGTAATGATGTAAGGTAAATTATTACCCGGTGCAATATTTTCAAATATTGCATATCCGTTAATATCCGTTAATATATCATCTGAATTAAAATTAACATTTGCGTCTTGAATAGGATTTATTCCGTCTGATATAATAAATGTAATAATATATGTAGCTTCTGAAAGAGTTACATCATGTGTTACGTTGGCATCAGTAACATTTAATGTTCCGGTTTCAGTATTATATCCTGTTTTTGAAACATTCCAAGGAAGGTTGTTTCCGGATTCAACATTACTAAATACTGCTTGTCCGCTTGTATTTGTATTAATATTTTGTGAATTAAATGTAACTGTTGCATTTTGAACAGGACTTGTTCCGTCAGTTACATTAAAAGTTACTGTATAAGTTCCGGAAACAAAATATTCGGGAAATTCAATATAATCAACCCAGGCACAATCACTGCCGTTGCTTTCAGAACCATCTTTTGAATATTCCCATTTGAATATATGAGTTCCGGTTGTAACAGGATAAGATTCTTGACTCCAATCAACTTCGCCGCTCCATTCTCCTTGTTCGCTGCCTCCGTCAATATAGAAACGCAAAAAATCATACCCGGATTCAGAAGATACTTTTTTATAAAAGCTGATATCACCTGCTGTTAAAATGTTCAATTCGGTTTCCATCACTGAAGTTTGATAATGTGTAATATCTCCGGACTCCATTGAATAATCACCGTCATATGCTTGATTATTGCTTCTGAACCAATCATCATCACCGTTAAAAGTAAAAAATGAAGGAACTTCACTTTCAAAACTTATGGCATTACTGATTGATAAAACAAAATCAACAACTGTATTCGAACTTGAAATATCAACTGTTTGAGTTACGGGAGTATAACCTGTTTTTGATGCTTTTATTTGGTATGTGTCTTCCATAACATCAATAACACTGTAGGTGCCGTTAGAAGCAGTATAAACAGGGTCAATAAGAGTTCCGATAAATTCAATTTTTACTCCTTCCAAGGGATTACCGGAAGCATCTTCTGTAACTGTTCCTGTTACAGTAACTACTGAGGCTTGATCTAATACAACATTTTGGGCTGTTGAAGTTTCCCAATCAGAAACAGTAACTGTGTGTGTTTGGGATAAATATCCATATGATGAGTAAGTTACATCATATGTGCCCGGTTCTATAGGTCTGTAATAATCACCTTTTGAAGGGTCGGTATAAACTTCTGAATTGTCAAGATCATGTGATGTAATTTCTATTTTAGCATCAAGCGGGTCCCCGATTGTGTTTTTTACTGTACCGTAAAATCCATAGAAACATTCTTCAATAAACCCGAGAAAGGCACTTCTGTTATAATTCCAATGATCAGGTAAATCTTCGCAATCAAGCATTTTTATATTAGAAAGCTCAAGAGTAATTTCTCTGCAATGTTGATAATATGTCATATGATCTTGTCTGCTTCCTTGAATAACATACCAATCTCCTCCGTGTGTAACACCGTTGTCATAACTGTCCATATAAGTACTTGGGCTGTATACATGTACACTATCAGCATAATTATGAGAAATATGATCTAACCAATTATGGTCTGCATGTGTTTTTACAGAAGATGTCCATGAATCCCACGGATAATTAACTAATTCTGCTCCGCTGTGTGAATTAGAAGAAAAAACGAAATTGTGTGCTTCAGCAAAATTAATCATCATTTGAACTTCTTCTTCATTTTGACCGCTTGGATTTGGGAGAGTTGGAGAGGGAAAATTTCTGTTTAAGTCAACTCCGTTAGTGTTTGAGCGAGTTGCACTGCTTACGGTATTATTTCCGCCGGCATATGTTCCGTCCGGATTTGCCAACGGATTAATCCATATTTCAATATTATTAATAAGATTGGTAATACGAGAGTCTGTTCCGTAGTTTGAAAGCATATAATCAATTAATCTCAAGAACATAATATAATCAACTATTTCATCACCATGCATTTGTCCGGTGTAGAAAAATTCAGGTTCTTCTTCATCAACATCCGGATTATCAGTAATTTTTGCCACTTTCACAAGGCGGCCGTCTTCTGAAGTTCCTATAGTTTCAATTCTGCAAATACTTGGATAATCTATTGCAAATTGATCCATCATTTGGATATATACATCGTGTGTGGGGTATCTGTCCCAATTTGCCATTTCAGCAACAGTTGTAGCCATAGTTAATGATTTGCCTTTTCCGGGGTGCGGCATCATTTCATATTTGTAGCCAAGTGTTTTGAAATATTCAAATTGTTTGGCATTTGCGTATGCAACAACTTCGCCTACACCATATCCGTGATCAATAGAAACAAGGCGATTCATTTTTTGAAACTCTTCTTTTGAATTTACTTTAAATTTAAAAATATATTCTTGAGAGAAAGAAAATAATGAGAAGATTGTCAATAAAAGTAATAATATAGATTTTTTCATTTTTAGGTATATTTGTTATTTGGATATTGTCATTTGTTATTTCCGGTATATTTGCGATAGTACCATTAATATAAGATTGTTTTAATTATAAATGGTTGCACTATTAAATTTAAATTACATTCAAATGTTCAATAACTTCCTCAAGTTTCATTCCTCTTGATCCTTTTATCAAAAACCAACTTTCTTTAAATTTTTGAGTTTTAATTTGCTTGATTAAATCTTCGGTTGATTCGGAATAATGAATATTTTCAGATATTTTATGTCTTAAGCATAAAGAATTAAATTCTTTGCCTGCCAGAAAGATCATTATTTCGGGATCATTGTTTTTAATATTGATCAATTGTTTTAATACTTTTTCATGTTCTTCTTCGGAAAATTTACCTAACTCGAACATATCTCCCAATATCATAACTTTATTTTTTGATTTTATTGTCATAAAGTTTTCAACAGCAATTTGCATACTTGTCGGATTAGCATTATATGCATCTGAAATTATGTTTGAATTTCCTCTTTTAATTAATTGGGATCTGTTGTTTACAGGAATATATGTTTCTACAGCAATTTTTATTTTTTCAATTTCAACATTAAGAAATAAACCGATACATGATGCTGCCAATATATTTTCAAAATTATATTTACCTATTAATTGAGAATTTATTCTGTATTTTTTGTCAGAGATTAAATCTAAAGAAACAAAAGGATCGGATGAAATAAGTTCAGCTTTACAAAAAACATTATTTTGTGTACCGTATGTAATAATCTTGTGATTTTTTATCAGACTTTTTAATTGTTTATTATTTTCGTTTATAAAAATACTACCGTTTTTTTCGAGATAAGAATACATCTCTGCTTTAGAATTTATTAATCTTTCATAAGAACCGAATCCTTCGAGATGTGCTTTGCCGATATTGGTTATTAAACCGTAATCAGGTTCAGCAATTTTACAAAGAGATTTAATTTCTCCGGGATGGTTTGCACCCATTTCAACAATTCCGAATTCTGTATTATTTTGGAATGATAATAAAGTTAAAGGAACTCCGATATGATTATTGAAATTTCCTTTAGTGGCCAATACGTTAAATTTAGAACTTAAAATCTGTGAAGCTAATTCTTTTGTAGTTGTTTTCCCGTTTGTACCTGTTATGGCGATTATTTTAATATTTAATTGTTTACGATGATAATTAGCAAGATTTTGAAGCGTTTTTAAACTGTCTTCAACATAAATAACTTGTTTTTTTCCTTTATGATCTTTGTTATCACTAATTGCATATGATGCTCCGGATCTTACAGCATCTTTTACAAATTTATTACCGTCAAATTTTTCTCCTTTTAGTGCCCAAAAAATATCATTATTATTTACATTACGGCTATCTGTTGAAATTGACGGATATTTAAGAAAAATATTATATATATCTTCAATAATCATTTTGTGCCTCTTAAAATTGCGAATATAAAAAAAGACCTCGAATTTTGAGGTCTTTTTATGATTTTGTTAAATTTTTTTATCTGTTACCACCCGGGCTTCCTAATCGAATCATTGAACATCGGAAACCTAAGTCGTCTCTTGATTCTTTTTCATCTAAAAATCTTCTGTTTCCCGGTACTAACCAATATGCTTTGTCTCTCCATCCGCCGCCTTTATATACTCTTGATTTATCTGTAACAATTGAACTCATACCTACACCGTTTTCATCTCCTTGTTTGTACATTCTTGAAGAACCGGCTTCATCTTCAGCTAACCAATCGTCCACAACAGATGATCCAACATCTCCGTCATTATAGTTTATATTATAAGATCTTTGATAATTATGTCTTCCCAAGTTCTCTTCTTCAGTCATTTCACGATATTTCATTTGTCCCAGACTGTCTTTTTCAACAAATCTACCGTCAGAATCTTTTTCTTTAACCATAAATATATTTCCTCTAAACGGGTTAAAATCGTCAA
>JAUVIG010000318.1 GCA_030592825.1 Chlorobiota bacterium
ATTGCAGACGGTATAACTGCTGCCGGTTACGAAGCTAAAACGTTTAATTATTTAGATGTTTTGGCAGCAAACACATTTTTTGATTTTATCGGATTTTTGAGTAAACGCAAAAATGAAATTGAATATGGTTGTTCGTCATTAATGAGTTGGGGGGACGCGACTTCTTCAACCTGTTTGGACGGAGCTTCTGTTATTTCCAGACATGTTGACTGGACTCCGAATGTTCATCTGATTAACAGCAGTGCAATAATTGCCCACATACCTGAAGAATCAGATGAACAAGCATGGGTAATGATTGGTTTTGCGGGGCAAATGTCAGCCTTATCGGGAGTAAACAACAGCGGAATGGCTGTATTTCAAAATTCATTAGCTGATTTCAGCGGAACAGCATTAAAGAATAAAGCGTATGAACCAATTTGGTTTACGGCAAGGAATTCTCTTGAAGTCTTTGATTATAATTCTGACGGATTAAGTAATACAAATGATGTAAGAGATGCAGTAGATATTAATGAAAACGGATATGCAAACGGGATAATTCTTTCGGTTACGGCACCAACGGATTCTGAATATGATTCTTTAACTGCTATGGTTGTTGAATCTGCATGCTTGGAACCTTTTCATACATACAGATATAACAATTATGATGATTTGATACCCGGCGATAATTTGTATGCAGCCAACGCATCAATTAAGCGAAATGATGCACATAATTATGAGCCGAGATATGATAGTATTGTTAAGTATATTGGTGACGGAACTTTAATTGACGATGAAACTAATTGGTCTTTAATGAGAGATTATTCAAACTCAGGTCCATATAATATCCAATTTATGCAATTTATTCCGGAAGATAAAATTTTGAAATTATCTGTTGCCGATCTTGGTAAAGAATATGCTTATCAAAAAGAGCCGGTTGTAATATTAATTGATACACTTTTTGAAATACCTGCTGTGAATATTAATAAAGTTCTGAAAAAGAAAGATGTAAAAATATTTCCAAATCCTGTTAATCAGAACAGCAAATTAAATGTTATTTTACCGGAATCAAAAAGTTGCAAAGTTCAGATTTATAATTCTCTCGGAGAGCAAGTATATCAATATGTTTCATATCCGGAAGCTAATACATGTAAAATTCCTATAAGATTAAATTCCGGAATTTATTTTCTTGAGATTGAACAAGAAGGAACAATTTATAATTCGAAATTGGTAGTAATGTAGTATCAGTGGTTCAATGTTATTTTATGAATGTTATTATTGATTTTTGAAAAATGAATAAATGCTTTAATGCCGTAATACTTTAATGCTTTAATATTTAATGTTAGGTATATAGTTGAAATTTAAGCAGTTTGTATAAAATTAAGATGTTTTTTTAGCATTTTAGCATTATAGCATTTAATCATTATAGGTTGCCTTAACAATATTCACCCTTTTAACGCCTTTATAATCTATTGTTTTATATTTTTTTATAAAGTTACCGGAGCATCCGGCATCAATTATACCTTTTTTAGTTTCGTCTTTAAGAAAATTCAGTTCGTAGGCTGCTGCCATATAGCTATTTACGGCAACAGTATATGTTTTGTTTTCTAATTTGCTGTCGTCAGAGTTTTTTAAGATAATTTTTTTTATTTTATTATTTTCTTTTACATGTAAATCTATTTGAATACCGTTTACTTGAATTTCGTTACTGTTTTGAAGTTTATATGAATATTTAATTAATTTTTTTATTTGTCCGGTATTCAATTTGTAAACAACAAAGGTATTTCCGAAAGGCGAAAGTTCAAATATTTGTTTAATTGTTATATCTCCGGAAGGGATTTTATCAAGTCTTATTCCTCCGATATTTTGAAAAGAAATATCAACACCCATAGTATCTTGCATTGCATCAGTCATTAATGCTCCTAATTCATCATTACCGGTAATATCATTTTTAGCAAAGCCGATAACTTCATCAAAATCCGGATTGTCATTATAAGCATTAATTATCTTTGCCGTTTCTTCATTATATTTATCGTAAGAATTCAAATTTATGAGAGTATCACTTTTTGATATGATTTTATGATCAGAAATTTTAATTTTCAATACTCCTGCATAATTTAAATAAGAGCCTGCTTGAACAATTAATGTATTACCTTTAATATGTCCTTGGTTTAGTTCGGTATGAGAATGACCGCCGATTATTACATCAAAAAATTGATTTTTTTTTGCCAGTTTTTTGTCTTGTTCAAATCCTAAATGTGTTAAAGCTATGAATATATCTGTTGAATCTTTATATGTTTTGAATTTTCGGGCTGTTTTAATCGGATCATCAAATGAAAGCCCGTATAAATTTTCAGGATTGCATGCAGGGTAATGATTCTTTTCAATTTGAATTAAGCCTAATACTCCGATAGAAACATTGTCTTTTGTATATAATTTTATATATCCCTTTTTAGATTTCAGATCAGAATGTTCCGAAATATTAATATTTGAACAGATAAAGGGAAATGATGCTATATTCATTAAACTTATAAATTCCTTTTGCCCGTAATCAAATTCATGATTACCGATACATGATAAATCGTATTGCACTTTGTTCATTAACTCTACTATTGGTAAACCTTTGTGCTTATATTGATCAACAATGGGGTTTCCGGTAAACAAATCACCTGCTGAAAATAAAAAAACATTTTCGTAATTCTTTCTGTATTCTTCGGCTAAAGATGCAAGTTTTGAGAAATTATCAATCATTGCATGCATATCATTTGTATGAAGAATTATTATTTCTGTAGTATCATTCTGACTTTTTATTGTTAATGAAAATAAAAAGAGTGTTAGAAAGAATGATGTCTTAAATATTGATTTCATCAGAATTTATGTTTTTCTGTTAGAGATATAAAAAACAAAAGTATAAAATATTTATACAGCGTTTTGAATTATTTTAGTTTGTTTTTTTTATATCGTCTGTATATCTTTTATATAAGGAATGCTGAAATTAAAGGTTGATCCTTTATGTAATTCTGATTCTATCCAGATTTCACCGTCTAATAAATTGATAATATTTTTACAAATTGATAATCCGAGACCGGCACCGCGGTAGAGTTTTTTTCTTTCGCTTTCAAGTTTAGTAAATCTGCTGAATACTTTATTTTGCTGTTGTTTTGTTAAACCGATACCGGAATCTTTTACATAAAAAATTACTTGTTGCTTTTCTGAAGTATTTTTTAAATTATAACCTATTTCAATAAAACCTTTTTCAGTGAATTTTAAAGCATTATCTGTTAAATTAATTAAAACTTGTTGAAGACGAATGCTGTCAGTAAACAGTACAATGTTTTCATCTTCTTTTTTAATAAATTTAAGTTCAACATTATTATTTATATCTGTATTTTTCTTTTCTTCATATATTTTAATTAGTTCATCAAATATTTCATTTATATTACAATTAACTTTATTAATTTCTAATTGGCCGGCTTCAATTTTTGAAACATCAATAATATCATCAATTAAATGTAAAAGATTATCACTACTTCGAATAATATATGAGATTAATTCTTTTCTTTTTTCTTTTTTAAGTTCTTTATTATTCAGCAAATTAGAGAATCCCATTATAGCATTCATTGGTGTTCTTATCTCATGCGACATATTTGCTAAAAATGCTGATTTCAGTTTATCTGCTCTTTCCGCTTTTTCTTTAGCATTCTTAAGTTCTTCGTTTTGTTGTTTGTAAACTTTATTCAGTATCAAATATTCAGTGTTTTGAGTTTTTAGTTCTTTAGTAAGTTTTTTGTTTTTTTTGAATGAAAAAGAGAATCGTTCTGCAATATTAAGGGATTGAAATATAATATACGCTGTAAATCCGTATATTGCAAAGTATCCTGTTTTTAAGTAATCAAGAGAGAACAAAATATCATTCATATTAATGATGAATAAAATCAGTATTCCGAAAAATGCCCATATTGCACCTTGTCGTTTTTTTATTATCGCTTTTGGCAATGAATAAAATGTGAAATATACTGATACTGTTAAAATGAATAATATTTTTATTGATATGTGTTTTCGTATAATGTATATATCAAAAAATAAACTGAAAATTAATAGTATTCCTGAAAAAATAATTGTTAAGATTAATAATCGTTTGTTAACCTCTTTTTTGAAAAGTAAATAAAAGAAACCCATAATAAGAGCCGGATAAAGTGAAACGACCATGTGAAACAGTCTTGTTATAGTATTAAAACTCGGATTCAAAATGTTTTTAAGCAATGTATCGTTTCCTACAAGTCCGAGAATAACGAATAAAAATGCAATAATTGAAAATATTAAGTTTGAATAGTCTGATTTTTGATATAAAAATATTATTAAATGATAAATACCGATAATAAAGATAATGCTGATAACTGAAATTAGGCTGATAAATGCAATATTTTTGTTTGAAAAGAAAGTATTATATTCACCTATTCGTATTGGATTTATTAATCCGGCTCGTGAATCGTTAAAGTTAGAAACTTGTATTATGAGTTCATTATTATTTTTCAGAAGAATTGGCTCAGTTAAAAGCAGTTTTAGATCGGGTTTATGCTTTATTTTTGTAGTTGCAGTTTTTCCTGTTTCTTTTATTAATTTCCCGTTCAGCCAAATTTTATAAGCAGTAAAAATTCGTCTGTTTTCAAGAAGAATCGGAGTTTTGGTGTCATTTGTTTTTATAGTTAAACGGTATGTGGCATATCCGAGTTCAGGATATTTAGTATGTCTTTTTTGTTTTGTCCATGATTGCGGTACATTAATGTAGTTTTTTTCAGGTAAATTGTTGTTTTCTGCAAAATCAGTAGGTTCAAGCAATTGACCGTAGTAAAAT
>JAUVIG010000267.1 GCA_030592825.1 Chlorobiota bacterium
AATTTGGTTCCTTTTTAAAATAAAATTAAAATAGGTTTTAATATAAAAACCGAAAGTAAAGTCGAATGTTTGATTGTATAAATCGTAATATGTATCAGCACCTGTGCCGATTTTTAAAAATTTATAAATATTTTTATTGAAAAATACTTTAGTAAGAATCATCGCTCTTTGATCTTCGTAATAATTTGTATATATATGCGAAATTGATTGAAAAATTCCGTTCCCTTTTTTAGAAAAATAATAATCACTGTACCAATGTTGTAATTCTATATCAATAATATTATTGCTGAAATTTATACCTGATAAAATTCCGTATCCGGATAAATAAGGCAGATTTTTTTCCGGAGATGTATCAAAAGAGCCTAAGTAATACGAAAATAATTTAATATTTTTCAGCAATTTAGTATTTGTCGTTAAACTGTAATCAAAACCGCTGACAGAATTTGTGATTGTTTCAACAGGTACGTCCCGATGTCCTATTTGTCCGCCTGTGTGTGTAACAATCCCCGATAATTTTATTGAAAAATTATGCATGCTTTCATTCTCGGTAAGTTTTATGATGTTAGACAGTCCTGCTGTGAAAATTTCAGGGAAATTAGAATCCTTAAAAATAAATTGTTCCCAATTAATCCAAAAATCTGTTTTTAAATATTTTTTTGAATACAATATTTGTAAACCGTTTTCCGTGTTTTCAGTAAGATATAATTCCGGGTCGAAAACCGGTTCCGGTAAATTGTGATAAACTGTTCCTTTGATATCACCAAAAATTATTTTAAAATTTTTATTTGCCTGAAAGTTAATTGAAAATACAGGTCGTAGTTTTGTCAGTTGTTTTTCGCCAAAATACGATTGCAAAAATATTCCTTGCTTGAAACTCACTTTATTAAATGGTCTGTATATAAGTTCAGGTTTAATAAAGTATCCGAAAACTGTATATCCTTCATTGAAATCATTAGAATATTCATTGTTTTTTACAAAATTTGTATTTTTTACAGAAACTGATAAAACATTAGAATCAGTATTGCATTTGTGAGCTGAAAATTTTTCAAACCCTTGAGAATAAAGAGAGTTTGCCAATATTACAAATGTGAAGAATAAAACTGATTTCATTGATTATATTATCGAATTTTTGATTGCAGTTTAATATGATGAACATTAATAAAATTTATTTTGGGATTTTATGTTCTGATAACTCCTGTTTTATAATCTTCTGTAATTGGATTATGTGATGTTGCTTCAATACCCATTGATATAACTTTTCTCGTTTCTAAAGGATCAATTACTGCATCAACCCATAGTCTGGAAGCTGCATAATAAGGGCTGGTTTGTTTATCGTATCTTTCAGTAATTTCATTAAGAAGTTCTTGTTTTCTTTCTTCGGATATTTCTTCACCTTTTGTTTTCATGGAAGCTACTTGTATTTGAAGCAATGTTTTTGCAGCACTGGCACCGCTCATTACTGCAATTTTTGCTGAAGGCCATGCAACAATAAGTCCGGGATCGTATGCTTTTCCGTTCATGGCATAGTTACCTGCTCCGTATGAATTACCCACAACTATAGAAAATTTGGGTACAACCGAATTTGCCACAGCATTAACCATTTTTGCTCCGTCTTTAATAATGCCTCCGTGTTCAGAACGTTTACCTACCATAAAACCTGTTACATCGTGTAAAAATACTAAAGGAACTTTTTTCTGATTACAATTCATTACAAAATGGGCGCCTTTATCAGCAGAATCGGAATAAATTACCCCTCCGAACTGCATTTCTCCGTTTTTATTTTTTATAATTGTTCTTTGATTTGCGACAATACCAACAGGCCAACCGTCAATTCTGGCATATCCGCATAATAATGTTTTTCCGAAATCTTTTTTATATTCTTCAAATTCTGAATTGTCAACCAAACGATCAATTATTTCACGCATATCATATTGTTTTTCACGATTGTCCGGAAGTATTCCGTATATTTCTTTTTGATCTTTTTTTGGAGGCAGCGTTTTTTCTTTTTTCAAAAAACATTGCTGATTATTTTTATATGTTTTGTCAATTAAATTTTTAATTTTGTCAAGGGCGTCTTTATCATTTTCGGCTTTGTAATCTACAACTCCTGATATTTCAGTATGAGTTACAGCACCTCCTAATGTCTCATTATCAACATTTTCACCTATAGCTGATTTAACTAAGTATGAGCCCGCTAAAAAGATCGTTCCGGTATCTTTTACAATAATTGCTTCATCTGACATAATAGGAAGATAGGCACCTCCGGCAACACAATTTCCCATAATAGCTGCAATTTGAACAATCCCCATCGCTGACATTTTTGCATTGTTTCTGAATATACGTCCGAAATGCTCCTTGTCGGGAAAAATCTCATCTTGCATGGGTAAAAATATTCCGGCACTGTCAACGAGATAGATAATTGGAATGCGATTTTCCATGGCAATTTCCTGAGCTCTTAAATTTTTTTTTGCAGTTATCGGAAACCAAGCTCCGGCTTTAACGGTGGCATCATTGGCAACAATTACACACATGCGTTCTTTTATGTATCCCAAAACTACAACAACACCTCCGGATGGGCATCCGCCGTATTCTTTATACATTCCGTCACCTGTAAATGCACCGATTTCAAGAGTATTTGTTCCGGTATCAATGAGGTATTCAATACGCTCACGAGCAGTCATTTTCCCTTTAGCGTGCAGTTTTTCTATTTTAATCTTTCCTCCGCCAAGGTATATTTTTGCTAATCTTTTCTTTATTTCAGAAACAGCAAATTTATTATGATCTTCGTTTTTATTAAATTCAATGTTCATTACAACGGGCTTTAAAATGAAAGTATAAAAGTAGTAAAAATCTTGCTGTTTGTGTAATTTATTTTTGTTTTGATTTTTTAAAACATATCTGCTGTTTTTTTGCAAATTAATTAGTGTCTGTCCATAAAGTCAGTGTTTGATTTAGAATGTTCGAGTTCGAGGCATCCGAAGTGTTTATAATCAGGAATTTACTTTTGTAAATGACTGATTGTAAACATAAGGATAACGAAGAAATCGGACATTATGGACAAACACTAATTAACAGAGGTTGCCATATGATTGCCTCAAAACATTTTCAGCATTCGGACCTTCATTAAATAAAAGGTCCAGAACAGAAAGATTAGGAACAAAGTCAAACTTATCAAAAAAAACCTGTGTATATTTAGTCGGTATAAAGTTAATATCTTTGATTTGAAACTTTTTTTTGGGATGTATGGTATTTCTGAAATCCGAGAATTTACAGTCGGAAATAAAAAGTTCTGAAAAATTGATTTGTTTTTTAATTTGAATTTCAGATAAAAGTGTTTGAATAATTTCAATATTAAAATCAAATAAAAAGGTGAATTTTTTTTCAAAAAAAACTCTGAATGCATCTGTGTAATATTCATAAAACGGAGAAGACAGATAGGCTGCTTGCAAGCTTTTTAAATGTATTGCCTGCCAATTATTTTTATAATCAATTTTTGTATCTTTAATTAATTGTTTGTTTCCCGAAATTTTTTCAACAGGAATGCTTAAGGTTTGTTTTCCGCCCGGAGATAAGATTTCACACCTGTTTCGGTATGATTGTTTTGTATAGTTTTCGTGTTGTTCAATTATAATTGATTCATAATTCAAAATTTTTGAGAAATATTGAATCGGGGGAAAGTATGCGATTGACAGTATTACATTGTTACATTGTTTCATTGTTTTACTTATTAATGACCTTCAATGCTTCTCTTTTACTTAAAGGAGCCAACTTTGTTTTATTTACAAATTCAATAACTTCTTCGGGATTAAATTTTGAATATTGCCTTAATATCCAGCCGATTGCTTTTTGAACAAAAAATTCATCAGAATCATTAACTTTCAGAATGTATCTGAACATTAGTTCTTTTCTGACAGGTGTTTTTAAACCAAGAAACTCAAATTTACTTTTCATGTATTTTTTTTGCCATACAGCTATGCCGGCATCTTTGTTTTCTTTAAATTTTTTGATTAGAGGGTTTAAATATTTATCCATTTTAAAATTACTTTTTTTAACTAAAAAGCAGAACTGATAATTTATATTATGAACAAATTTAAAAATTTAATAGGAAATAAGAAACCAATCATTGCAATAATACATATTAAAGCATATCCGGATATTCCAAATTATCTTTTTGAAATCCTGTATTTATTCTTGTTCTTTGGAAAATATATGAAAGAGTATTATTATCAAATGATTTTGGACTTTTGCAATTACAGATTTAACAGATTAAGTTCATCTGCTAAATAAGTTAACAGCAATGAAATTGAAAATGCAACAGCAGGAGCAACAATCCACATTGCAAAAAACTTATTTACTTCTGTTTTTCTGAATATATTTTTAAATCCGAGCTTTGCTACACCGATTCCTAAAATTGCAGCAACATTTAATTGAACAAGTGATGTGGGAATTCCTTTTACCAATGAAGCTGTCAGTAATAAACTTGCTGAAATAAAAGCAATTATAACGGCTTCAATTCTACCAAACAGTACAATTTCTTTTCCTGTTTTTTGAACTACTTTATGTCCGAAAATTGAACTTCCTATACCAAAACTGGGAGCAACTATTAAGGTTGCCAAAATCATTATATGAACAAAATGATGTTCTGCAATATTTAATTCATTGCCGGCCATAGTTGCAAGCGGGCCGACAGCATTTGCAACATTGTTTGTGCCGATAGAAAATGCAACATATAAAGACATAAATACTATTAAGCCTTTTAAAATATAACTTTCATTAACTTTTTTTGAAATAGTATATCCTCTTTTTCTGATAGGTTTATATATATATTTACCTATTAAAAAAGCTAAAACAAAAGAAATTATCGGCATTATAAACCATGTTGGTAAAACTTCATGAAATAATTTATCTGTATTTAATGAATGAAAATATACGGCAGGGGCTATTACGGATAATACTGTTGCTTGACTTGTAGATTGCGGAATACCGAATAAATTTGCAATAAGTAAAGAAATTGCAACAGAAAAAAGGATTATCGACACTATGGCAAAGGTCATCATTTCCGGATTTAACAATCCTTTTCCTACTGTTTTGGCGGTTTCTTTACCGCCCACAAATGCTCCGATAAATACTGCAATTCCAAACAGTCCGGGGATTAAACTTTTTTTGATAATATTAGCTCCGTAAGCAGCTGAAAATGAAGGAGCCGTGCCGCTTCCTCCCATATTAATTGCAAGAAATATTGCGATGATAAAAGGGATTAAAAAAGGAATAAGCATAATTGAAATGTTTTTGAATAATAATTGAACCAAAAGTATTTCATTATAAAAGATTATGAAACAGTTTTTAAACGTAATTTTTAATATACGTCTTTAAACGTATTGTTTATAAATAGCACTTGTAACATTTTAATTCTAAATTTAAACTTTTTCATATCTTTCATTTTTAATTGTTTTATAATGATTTTAATTCTTGTTTAAATAAAGTTGGTTTCAATGTCAGTTCCAGATAAAAGAATTGCGAAAATTTATCATCGGCAACATTTTGTATAGTTTTTAAGGATTCTGTGGGTATGTAGAAAACATACCCGCTTTTAATGCTGCCCCAATCGTTAAATTTATATTTGAGCATCA
>JAUVIG010000242.1 GCA_030592825.1 Chlorobiota bacterium
AAGTTTTATATATTGTAGTATAATTATACATATATAAATAAATGTTTCTTTTATTATATATGACATTTTAAAATACTACTACCCTCAATTTATTTTCAGATAAATTGAATTGATATTGGTTGCATTAAATATGTTATTATCCTGTGAACCTTTGTTCTTTCAGCAAAGTTTTATCTGTAAAATTAATTAGTTTCTTCATTTTCAATCCACAGTCGGCAGTTTTCAGCAGATATGTTAAATTTCTTGTTGCCGACTGAATGCTGACTGCATTTTTTATACAGTAAGTTAATCTGTTTGCAACTTCGCTGCATTATACTCTTTTATTGTTTCATATGCTTGAGAAATCTCATTAAACATTTTTACGGCAAATTCTTTTGACTTTGTATCATGTTTTTTGTAAACATCCGGATGATATTTCTTTGCCATTTTTCTGTATGCATTTTTAACTTCTTTAAAACTTGCACCTGATGCTAAGTTTAATATTTGATATGCATTTTGAAGTTTATATTCCGGAACCGATATATTTTCAGACCTACCTGTTGTATTTTTTTGCTTATCTTTAATATAAGTTGACTTTATCTTGCTGTAAACTGAATAAGACAGTCCTAAATCTTTATAAACTTTATCTAAATAAAACCTGTCATTGTCAGAAATTTTCCCGGTTCTTACAGATATATTGAACAAAAAAAATAAAATCATCAATCTTTTTTTATGTGATTCTTTTCTGCCCTTACGAATAGTATGTTCAACATTAATTTTGTTATCTGTCAAATACAGAAGTTGGCTTAATTCATATTTTTGCTCAACTCCATATACAAGTGCAAATTTTTTCAAAAATTCTGAATACATATCCTTAATCTCATTGAAAGAATGCCCTGTTGAAGCAATAAATCTTGCAACATGAGCTCTGAATAAATATACCGGAAGTTGAGAATCGCCAGTATTTCTTAATTCAGAATCGTTTCCATATTTAGATTTAATTCCGAGATACATTAAGAGGATAAAGACTAATCCGAAAAGTACAGGAAATAATATCTCTAAAGTTTCAGAACCAAACTCTATATATAAAGGTGTGTTTTCTAAAAGCATTAAAAAAAATGTTACGGTTTAAAGGTTACAAGGTAAAGTATATCTGTTGTCCATACCTGAATAGCGTTGACTTTTTTTATTTGAACTTCACGTTTCTTTAAAAATTCTGAATTCCGAACAAAGTCAGCTTTTCTTTGGAAACCTTCCCAAAACGTATTCCTTTAACTTATTATTCCCCAATTCAGTTTTGCTTTTGTTTTATCTTTCAACTGTTTAATAAAAACTTGATTTTTAAGTTCAGATAAATCAGGATCATCATCTAATATTTGTTCTGCTGTTCTTCTTGCAAGTTCCAAAATCTTATAATCTTCAGACAAATTAGCCAACTTTAATTCAAAAGGAATACCGCTTTGCCTTGTTCCTTCAGCATCTCCGGGACCTCTTAATTTCATGTCAACTACCGCAATCTTAAATCCGTCATTTGTTTCAACCATTGTTTTAATTCTTGTTTTTGCTTCTGCAGACAGTTTATAAGATGTCATTAAAATACAATAGGATTGATCGGCACCTCGCCCTACTCTGCCTCGTAATTGATGCAATTGAGACAAACCGAATCGTTCCGCACTTTCAATTATCATAACACTTGCATTAGGAACATCCACTCCTACTTCAATAACGGTTGTTGCAATCATAATATTTGTAATGCCTTTAACAAACAGTTTCATAGAAGCTTCTTTTTCTGACGGTTTCATTTTTCCGTGAACAACACTCAAGGCATATTCAGGTGCCGGAAATTCTCTGCTTATACTTTCTAATCCATCCTCAAGATCTTTATATTCAAAATTCTCTGATTCATATATCAAAGGATATACTATATATATTTGTCGACCTGCTTTTATTTGATCTCTTATGAATTTAAAAACACGTATTCGTTTTGAATCATATGAATGAATTGTTTTTACAGGCTTTCTTCCGGGAGGTAATTCGTCAATTACTGAAACATCAAGATCTCCGTAAACCGTCATTGCTAATGTTCTGGGTATGGGAGTAGCTGTCATTACAAGCATATGCGGCGGTTGCGTATTTTTTTTCCACATCTTTGCTCTTTGTGCTACGCCAAATTTGTGTTGCTCATCAATAACTACAAATCCGAGGTTTTTGAATTTAACAGTATCTTCAAACAAAGCATGTGTACCTATTAATATATTTAAGTTGCCGTTTTGAAGATTATTATGCAATTCTTTCCTCTCTGATTGCTTTGTTGAGCCTGTCAATAAAGAAATATTAAGATTCAAACCGTCAAGCATTTTTGAGATTGTTTGAAAATGTTGATGAGCCAAAATCTCGGTAGGAGCCATAAAACATGCCTGATAACCGTTATCAAGAGCAATAAGAATAAGCATAAGAGCAACTAATGTTTTACCGCTGCCCACATCTCCTTGTAATAATCTGTTTGATTGTTTTCCGGATGCAAAATCTCTGCGAATTTCTTTAATTACCCTCTTTTGTGCTCCGGTTAATTCAAAAGGTAATTTTTCTTTATAAAATTTGTTAAAATTATCTCCGACAGTATCAAATAAAAAACCTTTAAAAACAGCTTTTCGTTTAAATTTAAGTTTTAAGATGTTTAGTTGTATGTAGAATAATTCTTCAAATTTTAATCTGAAAATTGCCCTGTTAAGCTTTTCAGCATTATGTGGAAAATGAATATTTACTAATGCCTCATTATAAGAAAGCAACTTTAATTTTTCAGTTAAATAAAGAGCTAAAGTTTCAGGAATGATACCTCCTGTTTGTTCAAATAAATTTGAAATAATTTTCCTGAATACTTTTGAAGTTACGTTCTTCTTTGCAAGCTTTTCTGTTGACGGATAAACAGCTTGTAATGACGAACTTATTTTTTTATTGTCTTCTTTAGGATCATCAATATCAGGATGGGCAATATTTATTTTCCTGCCGTATCTTGCCGGTTTTCCGAAGATAATATATTCATTACCGGATATTAGATTTTGCTTTATCCATTTTGCCCCTTTAAACCAAATTAATTCAATACTTCCGGTTTCGTCAGAAAATTCAGCAGTCAGATATTTTTTTCTTCCGTCTCCTTTTTCTTTAAAGTTACTGATAATTCCTTTTGACTGAATATTAGGCAAAGATTCTTTTATCTCTCTTACTTTGTAAAATTTTGTTCTGTCGATATAACGAAAAGGGAAATGTTGCAGAAGATCTTCAAACTTAAAAATACTTAATTCTTGATTAAGTAATTCAGCTCTTTTAGGGCCTACACCTTTTAAGAATTGTATATCGTTTTTTAGTTGATGCAAAATTGAAGATTAAAATTTTAATAAATATTTGCCGAAATTATAAATTAAATTCTATCCTTTTGCATTATTCCATTGTTGTATTGCTTCATGGCTTCATCGCTAAATTGTTAAAAAATAACAATCAAGCAATTTAACAATAACAAAGCTCTCACTAAAAATAATTTAATTTAATCTAATGTAACAGACAATTTTCCGGACCTGACAAAGTCGTTTTTTGAGAAACTTCAGAAAAAATGCAATAATTATTTCCTAAAACATTCGTTCTTTCTTTAGAACCAACCCGCCTGTTTGCTCAACCCAAACAACAATTTTTTGTCCTTTTTGGATACGATTAATAAAATGCGGTGCTGCTGCATAAAAACTTCTAACGCCTTCCTTTCTTGCTTTTTCCGGATTAGTCATAAATTCAGCAATTTCTTCAAGTCTTGAATAATATGTTAATGAGTCAAGTCCGTATATCTCATCATTATCTCTGCGGAAGATATAAGGTATTCCCGATGAATCGGTAGTTTGAAGCATTATTCCGTCATCTTTTGAAACTTTTTCACTAAATATCTTATAAGGCAATACTAAATTAATCTTTCTTCCTGTCTCAATCTCAGAATAATCAAAGTTCATCACATAATTCAAAAAATAAATATCTTTACCTTTTATACTTACAGACTGATAATCCGGCAGGTAATCATCAAGTGCATAATCATAATAATATATATTTAAAGAAGTTGTATCATTCACATAATTAACATCAGTAATTTCAAATTTTGCAACAATGTAACTTTTATCCAAATTTTTAACAACGGTTTTAAGCTCTTTTATTCGTTTTTCGTTTTCAATAAAATCATCTATGGTATTAAATGCAGTTGAAAGCCCCACAATACCAAAAAGGATTAAGAATACAGCAAGTAAAACCGGAAGTTTGGAAATAATACCCATAAATGCTTTTACAAATTCACTGATAGTTATATAAATCTTTTCCGGAAAAGGTGTTTTTAAATTCCTGCTTATTGCTTCATGAGCCAAACGTCTTACTCTTACAGCATTCATTACTGTAAATATCAGATACAATATTAAAAAAATCAATAATAAAATATATCCCGTTCTTGTTGTAAACAAAAAAAGAATAAAATCGGCTACAGGGTCTAAAAACCAATTAATTTGCTTTAATAATTCTTGAGAATCATTCATAATTTATAATTTTATGCTATTTTAATAATTTTGGTGTTTATCTTTTAGGTAACCTCTAAAAATAGATTGTTTTTTGCAATTTAGCAATTCAACAAAGATAAGATTTTACATAAATTCTTTTATTTCAATTCCTCCTTTTGTATGAACCACTATTTCATATTTATGATTTACTGCAAACTCATTCAATTTTTGAATATCTTGTACCATACTTCCGTAGATACCCTCAATATCTTCTGTTTCACCTGCTTTGATCTTTGAAAAAAGTTCGGTCATTAAAGTAATATATTCTTCATCAGATTTTTCTGAACTGAAAACTTGCGGAAATCCTTCATCATCATAATAATTAAATAACAACTTACCGTCTTTTGCAGGTATCTTGTTAGTAAATATCTTGTACGGAAATGCGATTTTTAAATCATCCTTAATCGGTACAATATAAAAATCAAAAGATATTTCTTGTCCTGCTAAACTAATTGTATCAAGATTAAATTCTGTTCCGTCTTGATCATAAAACTTGAATGCAAATGTTATTTGCGAACTGTCTTTTTCCAGAACTTTAAATCTCAAAGGAATTGTTTCGGCTTTTAAAAATTCTGCTTTATCTTCGAGTTTAGTAATTTGTTTTTCTTGCTGTCCTTTATACCATTCAAAACCGTAGTAGCCTACTGCTCCTACAGTTCCAAGTATAAGAATAATAATTATTAACTTTTTCATTGATTCTCACTTTTAATAATGATTTTTCTTCTAACAAACCAATTGGTCTTATTAATTAAATTTATATTGCAGTGTCTTTCTTAACCAATTTAATTGATTTGTAGAAATTATTCAATAAATACGGCAGTAATTCATTTAACTTAATATTTTTATTCACTATCCAACTGCGAATTTCATTATTAAGAGGAAATTCATGGATTTTCATCCATTGTATTTTGCCTGTTTCAATATCTTCCTGTGTTATTTCAGGAATATCGCTGCAATCAATATTGTCATCATCATAAAAAATAAGATTTTCGGGAACTCTAATTTTATATTTATTAAATATTCCGACTTCTTTTATAGGTATTTGTTCATTATTAAAATTAATTTCTGATTGCAAAACCTTATTACCATTTATTAATAATTCAACAGCCTTTTTCCAATATATGTGTTTATTTTTCATAAATTAATTATTTTTATAATAGTTCCTTTCCTTTTTCTTTGCATATCTTGCTGAAATTATACGATACGTATCTTTCCTAATTGTATATATAAGTACAATTATCGTATCAGTCAGTTTACCAATTGTTATCCATCGGTCTTCCCCATATTCTTTTCTTAAATCAGGTGAAATTTTTCTGTTTTCATCTTTAAAAATGTTTTTTGCATCATTAAAGTCAATGCTATGCTTCTCAATATTAATTTGATTTTTATTTACATCCCATTTAAATTCCATTATCTACTATTAAATA
>JAUVIG010000598.1 GCA_030592825.1 Chlorobiota bacterium
TATTTTAAGTAATCAAGCATATTCTGAAGCTCAGTCAAATCGACATTGGCCGGAAGTCGTACTAAAATTTCATTTTTTGTCCTCTCAAGTATCATATCGCTTTTTTACAAATATACTAAATTTTCTCCGGATTTATGCATTATTTCATAAATTAATAACAACGAATTTCTGATTCTTTTTAAATAATTATTATTCTTCCTTATCAAATTTGAATTCGACAGGATTTTTAACTTTTTGTTTCAGCAATGCAATATCAATAACTTCTGAAATATTTTCAACAAAATGAAACTTAAGACCTTTTAAATAGATGTCTTTAATTTCTTCAATATCTTTTTCGTTATCTTTTGAAAGGATAATTTCTTTTATATCAGCTCTTTTTGCTGCCAATATCTTTTCTTTAATTCCTCCGACCGGTAAAACCTTACCTCGTAATGTCATTTCACCTGTCATAGCTAATCTGCTTTTAACTTTTCGTTGCGTAAGAACAGATGCCATTGATGTTATCATTGTTACACCGGCAGAGGGGCCGTCTTTAGGTATAGCACCTTCCGGTACATGAATATGAATGTTATAATTTTCAAAAATACTTTCATTAATATTTATTTCATCAGCATGTGCTTTAATATACTCCAAGGAAATTACGGCAGATTCTTTCATAACTTGTCCGAGATTACCTGTAAGGTTTAGTTTACCGTTACCTTTGCTTATACTTGATTCAATAAATAATATCTTCCCTCCTACTGATGTCCATGCCAGACCGGTAACAACACCGGCAAAATCATTTCCTTCATACATTCCTTTAATATATTTCGGAGCCCCCAAATATTCATGAATTTCAGCAACATTTACAGATTTATTATAATCTTCTTCAACAGCAATTTTTTTAGCAACTTTTCTTATTACTTCAGCAATTCTTTTCTCTAAATTTCTTACACCCGATTCTCTGGTATAATTAATAATAATATCTTCTATTGCATCTTTTGTAAATTTAAGTTGTAATGCTTTTACTCCGTGTTCCTTTAATTGTCTCGGGATTAAATGTCTTTTTGCTATTTCAACTTTTTCTTCAATAATGTATCCTGAAACATTAATTAGTTCCATTCGGTCTCGTAATGCGGGTTTTATGCTTGATAATGTATTTGCTGTTGCAATAAACAGGATTTTTGAAAGATCATATTCTAACTCCAAATAATTATCATAAAAAGTATTATTTTGCTCGGGATCAAGAACTTCCAATAGTGCAGAAGACGGATCGCCTCTGAAATCATTCCCAACTTTATCAATCTCATCCAAAATAAATACGGGATTTGAAGATTTAACTTTTTTTAAGCTTTGAACGATTCTACCCGGCATTGCTCCAATATATGTTTTACGATGTCCTCTGATTTCTGCTTCGTCATGCAAACCGCCGAGTGACATTCTGGCATACTTCCGGTCTAATGCTCTTGCTACAGATTTTCCGAGAGATGTTTTACCAACTCCGGGAGGGCCGTATAGGCATAAAATAGGGGCTTTAAGGTCACCTTTCAGTTTTAATACTGCAAGATGTTCCAAAATTCTGTCTTTTACTTTATCCAAACCGAAATGGTCTTCATCCAATATTTTTTGTGCTCGTTTAAGATCAAAGTTATCTTTAGTATATTCATTCCAAGGAAGTTCAATAAGTGTTTGAGCATATGCAATTTGATAAGAATAATCAGGCGACATTGGATTGATTTGTTTCAATCGGACTATTTGTTTTTTAAAAGCTGTTTTTACCTCATTATTCCATTTTTTCTTTTTCGCTTTCTTTTCAAGTTCTTCAATTTCAACTTTCGGAGATTCAACACCTAACTCATCTTGAATAGCCTTCATTTGCTGATGCAGAAAATACTCCTTCTGCTGTTGGCTCATTTCTGTTTTTGCCTTAGATTGAATGTTGTCTTTTAATTCTAATTTTTGAACTTCATTTGCCAGATGTTTTATCAGCAAAGATGCTCTTTTTGAAAGATCATCAGTTTCGAGCATTAATTGCTTATCAGATGTATTAACATCACTGTTTGATGATACAAAGTTTATTAAAAACTCTGAATTATCGATATTTTTTACAGCAAACGCAGCTTCTTTAGGAATATTTGCTGACAGATGTATAATCTTGATTGACAGCTCTTTAACAGAATACAATTTTGCTTCAAACTCATCATTCCTTTTTTTAGGAAAAACCGTTTCAAGAATTTCATATTTTATAGTGAGGTTGGGTTTAGATTTTATGTTCTTTACTATCTTAAATCTTTTAATTCCTTGCAAGACTGCCGTTTGCTCACCGCCCGGCAATTCAAATAATCTGACAACACGAGCCAATGTTCCTATCTTATGTATATCTTTAAAACCGGGATCCTCAACTTTTTCATCTATCTGACTGACAATTCCTATTACTTGTCCTTTTTTATAGGCTGTTTTAACCA
>JAUVIG010000371.1 GCA_030592825.1 Chlorobiota bacterium
AAATCTTCGAGAACGGCATTTGAAAAAATCATATACGGAGGAACTCCGTCTTTATCGGCAATGTCTTTTCTTATTGTTCTTAAAAGTTCAAAAAGTTCATTGCTGAGCTGTTTTGTTTTACTGACAAGTTTAAGTTGCTTCGGTTCTTTTGTTTTTTGTTTCTTCTTTTCAATTTCAGAAACTTTTACAAGCATAATTTTTTTCTTATTAAACAAAACATCTTTGCTTGCTTCGGTTAATTTTAAAACATGATTTTGGTCATAAGCAATTTCAATAAGTCCCTGATTCAGAAGTTGTAATATGTATTGTTGCCAATCTGCAAAACTTATATCTTTGCCTGCTCCGTAAGTTTTAATATTATTGTAACCATGTTCAAAGATATCTTGTCTGCCCGCACCTCTTAACACATTTATCAACATATTAATACCAACATTTTCTTTTAATCGAAGTAATGCAGAAAGAGCTTTTTGTGCAACAATTGTTCCGTCAAAATGTTCGGGCGGATTTTTGCAAACATCACAATTGCCGCAATCTTCGGCAAGATGTTCTCCAAAGTAACTTAACAAAATCTTCCTTCGGCAAGTTAATGATTCTGCATATTCTTGTATGCGATTGAGTTTTGCAAGTTCAACTTCTTTGTTTGAAGGAGCATCATTAATAAAACCTCTGTAAACCATAATATCTCTGTAACTGTAAAACATTATGGTATGAGCTTTTGTTCCGTCTCTTCCGCAACGTCCTATTTCTTGATAATAATTTTCAAGATTTTTCGGCATATTGTAATGGATTATCCAGCGGACATTTGATTTATCAATTCCCATTCCGAAGGCAATGGTTGCACAAATAATCGGAACATTATCTTTAATAAATTCTTCCTGAACTTTTGAACGTTCTTCTCTTTCTATGCCGGCATGATAATGTGCTGCATTTATGCCTTCAGATTTTAATTTTGCTGCAACTTGTTCGGTTGATTTTCGGCTCAAACAATAAATAATTCCGGATTGGTTCGGACGATTTTTAATAAATGCTTTAATTTTTTCATATTTGTTTATACCCGAAGCAACATTAAGACTTATATTCGGTCGGTCGAAAGATGCAATAAATTTTTCGGGGTCTTGCAGATTTAATTGTTTTATTATATCTCTTGCAGTAATTTTATCGGCTGTTGCAGTAAGAGCTAAAACCGGTATTTCCGGATAGTTTTCTTTTAGGATTTTAAGTCTCGTGTATTCCGGACGAAAATCGTGCCCCCATTGAGAGATACAATGTGCTTCATCAACAGCAAACAGATTTATTTTCAGATTGTTAAGAAATCGGGAAAAGCTTTCACTGACAAGTTTTTCAGGTGATACATAGAGTAACTTTATACTTCCGTTTAATACTGAATTTTCTATATATCTATGCTCATCTAAGCTTAAAGAACTGTTCAGAAAAGCAGCAGCAATTCCGTTTGCTCTCAATGCTTCTACTTGGTCTTTCATTAAAGCAATCAGAGGAGAAATAACTATTGTTATTCCGTTATTTATTAATGCAGGAATTTGGTATGTTATTGATTTTCCGCCTCCTGTAGGCATCAATACAAGGCAATCTTTTTTGTTTTCAACAACAGCTTTAATAATTTCAGCCTGCCCGGGTCTGAAACTGTCGTAACCAAATTGTTGTTTAAGTATTTCTTTAGCTTTTGCTTCGGGGGACATAGTTTCTTATTTTTTAAATTGATTTTTCTAATATTTCAAAACAAAAATCTTTGATGTTTAAATGCTTAATGCCGTTATAACTTGCTTTGGAATTTGGATCGGCTGAAACAACCATTTTAGGATAGTTATTTTTAATTTTTTGAAGATTTCCGAATTCTCTGTCAATAGTACTTTGTTTATTTAACAGATAACATACTTGAATATATAATAACTCATTATTTTTTTGAGCAACAAAATCAATTTCTTTATTTCTGTCTGAACCCACAGTAATATTATAACCTGCAACTTCAAGATGGTTGAATACAATATTTTCAAGAATTTTACTTATGTCAGTTGCTTTATACCCGATAATGGCATTTCTCATTCCGATATCATTAAAATAATATTTTTCATATATTTCAAAAATCTTTTTACCTTGTAAATCGCTTCTTTTTACTTTTATTATAAAAAATGCTTCA
The DNA here is from genome assembly GCA_030592825.1 of Chlorobiota bacterium. GTDB lineage: Bacteria > Bacteroidota > Bacteroidia > Bacteroidales > JAADGE01 > JAADGE01. The sequence goes on from JAUVIG010000371.1 coordinate 2,156, forward strand.
TTTAAAAATAAAAGATAATCTTGTACAAGTGTCGGTGAAATATTTATTCGTTGAAATTTTAAATAATCACTAATTTTTTTTGAAGAAATTATATTTCCTGTGTTATCTGCAATAAAATGAGTTAAATTTTCAAGGAAGGATACATTTCTTATAGAATGTCGTGTTATTACATCTTTAATAAGAATGGTATTAAAAAGGTTTTTTAAATAATTTGAAACAACTTCTTCTTCAAAATTAAGATTTACTAAATAAGGCATTCCTCCGTAAATCATGTACGTTTCAAATGATTCTTGATCATTTTCAAGATTATGAAAATTTATAAATTCAGGAAATGTAAGACTGTATATTTTAAATTCTATATATCTGCCGCTTATTAAAGTTGATAATTCCCCTGAAAGCATTCTTGCATTACTTCCGCTGCAATAAATATCATATTTTTCTTTTGTATGAAAATGAATTAATGCTTTTTCAAAATTCAGTATTTCTTGAATTTCATCAATAAAAAGTGCAGTTTTTTCCGATTTATTTGATTTACTTTCAACATATTGAATTAAATCTTTATAATCTTTTATAAAATCAAACTCAAAATCTTCTTTATTAATATATACTAAATTCTGTGAAAGATTTTTATCTTGTATCAAGTTTCTTACTTGTTTTAAGATATAACTTTTCCCTGTTCGTCTTTGCCCTATTAATATTTTTATTAAATTTTTATTAATGTAAGGCACTATTCTGTTCAAATATATTGTTCTTTTTATGTTATTCATTGCGATATAGGTTAAACATTTGCAAATATACGCATAAGTTTACGATATGTCGTTATCTTTTGCAAATAAAAAACCGGAAAGATGCGAAAAATATAAAGTTGTTAACAATTTTATAAAGAAATTGTTTTTTGGTTTTAAACTTCTTATCTTTTGGCTTTTAAATATATAAATTATGAATAAACTTTCTCTTTATGAAATCCTGTCTTTTATGGTGCCAGGATATATTTTAATCAGTATTGTTGAACTGTATAATCAACTTGTTTTTTCAGGAAACCCTTTATTTAATATTAAAAGTGATGTTGAGAAAAGTATGTTATACTTGGCTCTTTCTTTATTTGTCGGTTTGGCAATACATATTTTTACTTTTGAATTAATTAAGCTTTCTGAAAAAAAGAAAAAAATATTCGGTTGGTATAATCGTATAGTTTATCAAACTGTACAATCGTTATCAAAAAATAATGAGTTTTTGATAAAAATAATTCCTTTTTTGAACAAAGAATACCGAAAAATAAGTAAACATGATGAAGATGCCGTAAAAGAAAGTAAAGCCGAATATTATTTATTTGATATTGCTTATTTTTATTTAGAAACAAATGATAAAATAACAGCTTCAAAGAATTATCAAAGCCTGTATTTTTGGTTCAGAAATATGTTTACTATTTCATTATTTCTTATTCCCTTTTCTTTAATTGTTTGGCTAATATCATTTTCAGATAATTTTACATGTGAAGAACGATGTTATGCATTAACAATATTAATAATTAATACCATACTGATATTTATTATTGCAATAATAACTCGTTGGTTAAGAAAAAAGTTTGTTACAAAAGTATTATACAGTTATTATTCGATAAGAATACACGAAATAGATAAAAATAAAAAATAATTTTCAAATTTATAAATTATGGAAAATACACAAGAAAACAAAGAACTCAATATTAAAACCATAGAAAAAGATCCTTTGTATTACGGTTCTTATTTAAATATGGCAAGGCACAATATTATTATGCTGATTAAACATTTAAGCAATCGGTTTAAAGAAATAAAATGTGAAGAATTACAGACAGAAGATGATTTTATCGAAAAAAAACATTTCCTATTTGTTGTTTTTGATACAAAGCAACAAGAAATTCCTGATGAAAGACGTCTCGGAATTTTCAACTATATTATAAAGCGAAATTTTTTTCCTGTTCTGAAATATTTTAAAGATGATTTAGACAAACAAGAAAATCCTGAACTTATTCCTTTTTTTAATAAAATTCATGATTTTTTAGAACTTATTTTTAAGGAAATTAATGATTTGCGCAATG
>JAUVIG010000245.1 GCA_030592825.1 Chlorobiota bacterium
AGCCATAACAACGAAACATATAACTCATATCAGTAACACTGCTTACATCCCAATTGCCGATATCTTGATTAAATGAAGAGGCAGAACGAAACATACAGCTCATATCAGTAACACTGCTTACATCCCATGTACTGATATCTTGATTAAATAAATCGGCAGAACAGAACATATTATCCATATCTGTAACATTGCTTACATCCCAACTACCGATATCTTGACTAAATTGTGAAGCACTCCTAAACATAGACCTCATACTAGTAACACTGCTTACATCCCAATTGCCGATATTTTGTTTAAATACAAATGCTTGATTAAACATCCAATCCATATCTGTAACATTGCTTACATCCCAATTGCCGATATCTTGATTAAATGAATTGGCATAACGAAACATATTCCACATTAAAGTAACATTGCTTACATCCCAATTACCGATATATTTATTAAATGAAGAGGCACCGTTAAACATAGAATGCATAGAATAAACACTGCTTACATCCCAACTACCGATTTCTTGATTAAATGAAGAGGCAAAATAAAACATACCACTCATATTAGTAACACTGCTTACATCCCAATTACCGATATCTTGATTAAATGAAGAAGCACCTCTAAACATATAACTCATATCAGTAACAGTTGTCGGAACATCAGTCGGAACTTCTGTAAGATTTACAGCATTATAAAACGCACAAAATAAACTTGTTATTCCCAAAGAGCCGAAGTCTGTAACAGCAGTTAATTTGTCTGCGTTTGGGTAATCCCAATTTCCAAATCCAGTTAGTGAACCGCTTACGGTAACCGTGTATATGCTTTCTGCTGCGTAGGTATGGTCTTTATTGCCGGCTGTTGTGAAATCTTCGGTGCCGGTACCGTCGCCCCAATCCACAGTAACATTAACCGTTCCTCGAAGCGGTAAAGTTACGGTTGTACCGGAAGACAATTCAGTATTATACACTAATACCATATTTTGTGCATTTGTACTTAGAGCAATAAATAATATTGCTGCGAAAAACAGAACTGTTTTTTTCATGTGTCTGAAATTTTGTAATCAATTAATATTAAAAAGTCATCCGATGAATATTTTTGTAGAATGCTTTAATATATTTTTGTTGATAATCTTTTTTATAAATTCATCGGATATCTCTGTTTCTTTTATATCAGACCCTGTCGGATGTTGTGAAGTCAATTATATCTCAAACGGATTAATAAAATCTACCTCTGAAATCTTTTCTAAATCTTTTTCATTTCGAGTGATTAAAGTTAAATTATGATTTATTGCAGTAGCAGCAATTATCGCATCCGGAAGTTTAATTTTATATTCTTTTCTTAATCGAATAGTCTGTTCTACTACTTCATCACCCACAGAATGATTTTTTGCAATTTTAGTAAATTCTGTTATTGCTTCGGGAACATTCTTAAACCCGAATAATTCAATTTTAGTAATAACAGATATTTCAGGTTGTTCATCAATAATTTTAATTACAAATTCTTTCCCTTTTTACGGTATCTTATCAGCAGATAAATATATTAACTGCTTATCTGCTTAACTCATGTTTTTGAACAAATTGTTTGATATATTGATATTTTACAAGCAACTTGGCTTAAAGTATTCTTAATGCTATAACGCCCTGATATAATGAGTATTACATTTATTTTGCATTAACATTTACATGAGTGAAGCAGATAAGCAGTATATATTATTACATTTGTGTCAATTAAATATCTCTTTCCCATTCGTTTCTTATTTTTTCAAGTTCTTTAATCATATAATTTCCTTGTTTATCAGTTATGCAACCTATTAATTTTTTGGAAAGTTTTTCAGTTCTATGTTCAGATACAGTTTTTCTGATTATTCTTATAATTTTTAAAGCCTCCAAATTCTCCAATAGTTTTAAAGCCTTTTTGTTTTTTGCTTCTATAATAATAGTTTCCATATTTTTGAAGTTTAACTTTTCCTTTGTAAGATTTATTCCTGTTTTACAAATTTACACACATAATTTAACGATTACAAAATTAAAATCATTTTTGTTGTTTGAATAATTTGACTTTTAAACGTCCGCAGGACTTTAAAACGTCATAAGTTTGTTGTCGATGCAATCCGTTTCTTGACAAAATGTCATTGATTTCTTAACATAACAAATCTCTTTTATTATATAAATTGTTATGAATTATAAAATTTTATACACATAACCACCTCTTTCATTGGTAATTACAAAATCTTTTCGTAAAAAATCATTTTTTTTTCATTTATGATTGACATATTTAAATTATTTAGTTTCTTTGCACAAAATTTTCGGACTTTAATTTGTAGTAATAAGTTTGAAACAATAAGCTGACAAATGAACATACAAGTCTTAAAATCAAAAATTCACAGAGTAACTGTTACCGGTGCTGATTTGAATTACGTGGGCAGTATTACCATTGATGAAGCACTAATGGAAGCTGCCAACATCATAGAAGGCGAAAAAGTCCAAATTGTTAATAACAACAACGGAGAACGAATTGAAACCTATGTTATAAAAGGTGTAAGAAATTCCGGCAAGATTGAACTTAACGGGGCAGCAGCTCGAAGAGTACAACCCGGGGATATTATCATTATCTTTTCCTATGCAACAATGGACTTTGAAGAAGCAAAAAAATTCAAGCCTTGGATCGTATTTCCGGATACAGATTCAAATATGATTATTGATTAATACAGTGAGTTGAATAAAAAACAGAAGCACTTTCAAAATTGAAAGTGCTTTTTTATTTTGCTAATCATAATGATATCTACATTTTGCAATTCTTATTTCATCACCTTTAACCTGATAAATTAAGCTATGTTCTTTATTTATCCTCCTTGACCAAAATCCTTTATATTTGTGCTTTAACGATTCCGGTTTCCCAATTCCGGAAAAAGGTGTTCTTGAAATATCTTTGATTAGCGTATTTATTCTTTTCAAAGTTTTCTTATCAGTCTTTTGCCAATATAAATAGTCTTCCCAAGATTCATTAACAAATATATACTTCATTCTTCTGTGAGATCTTTTTGAAATGATTTACCTTTTTTTAATTTCTCAATTGCCGAATCCAGTCTTTTTTCATTTGCTTTTGATGACATCTCATGTTGGGTTGCGTATAATGAATTATATTCATCAAGTGAGATAATAACTATCCCTGTATCTTTCCCTCTGTTAATTATCAGTGTTTCAAAATTTTTTGTAACACTGTCAAGGTATTTCTTAATGTTTTTTCTGAAATCAGAAATTGTAGCCGTAAGCATCTTGTCATATTTTGTACAAATATACGTACATATATTAATTTTTGCAAATATTTACATAATCAATAAAGTGCGGTACCAAAAGGTGCAAAGCAACTAATTTTGCAAAACAACTAAAATATTGCAATTTTATAGTCAGTTAATTAACAAAGTTGCTATGCACCTGATTTTGCCGGATATACCTTTTTGTACCGGACTAAATAATTGAAAAAATATTTCAATTGACAGACATAGATATGCTTTTTTATTTTGTTTTATTACTTTTGTTGTCTTACCGAGTCGCTTCATGTATACGTAAATAAATTTACGAACATTCAGTCGCTCGGTATTATCCGGAAAAATATTTAAATGATATAGAATAATATGGCAAAAATTAAAACAGTATATCTCTGCCAAAACTGCGGAAACAAAGAAGCAAAATGGGTCGGACAATGTATTGTATGCGGAGAATGGAACACGTTTGAAGAAGAAATTCTTGAAAAAGACAATCGCATTATTGCAAGTTCAAGAAAAAAAATTGCAGCAAAACCTCAACTTATTAAAGATATCACTTTTGAAAAAGAAACACGAATCAACACCTTGAACGGAGAGTTTAACAGAGTTTTGGGCGGCGGACTGGTTAACGGGTCTCTTGTTTTAATAGGCGGTGAACCCGGTATAGGCAAATCAACACTTGCACTGCAGATTGCCGCTAATTTGAATAATTACAAAACGCTTTATGTTTCCGGAGAAGAAAGCTTACAACAAATTAAATTACGTGCCGAACGTATTGCTAACGGTGAAAACAATTGCTGGGTTTTGAGTGAAACTCGTTTGGAAGCAATATTGAGAAATGCAGAAAGCCTCAACCCGGATATTATTGTCATTGATTCTATTCAAGCCATATCAACAGAAAGAACTGATTCATCACCCGGAAGTGTTACACAAATCAGAGAATGCACTACTGAAATTTTAAAATACGCCAAAGAAAACAACAAACCAGTTATTTTAATCGGACATATCAATAAAGAAGGTAATCTTGCCGGTCCTAAAGTTTTGGAACATATTGTTGATACAGTTCTTCAATTTGAAGGAGACAGAAACCATTTGTATCGAATCATCAGAGCAACTAAAAATCGTTTTGGTTCAACTTCCGAATTAGGGATTTTTGAGATGAATAACAAAGGATTACGTGAAGTTCCGAATCCATCTGAAATGTTGCTTTCTCACAGTACTGATAATTTGAGCGGAGTAGCTGTTTCGGCAACCATTGAAGGTATCCGGCCGTTTTTAATTGAAGTACAAGCTTTGGTCAGTACGGCAGCATACGGAACTCCGCAAAGAAGCTCTATGGGCTTCAATGTCAGACGATTAAATATGCTTTTAGCAGTGCTTGAAAAAAGAGCAAAATTTAAATTGGCTACTAAAGATGTTTTCTTAAATATTGCCGGAGGTTTAAAAGTTGATGATCCCGGAACTGACCTTGCTGTTGTTTGTTCTATACTGTCTTCTGATATTGATATGGCTTTGCCGAAAGAAATATGTTTTGCCGGAGAAATCGGATTATCCGGAGAAATAAGGCCGGTTACACGTGTTGAGCAAAGAATATCTGAAGCTGCAAAATTGGGATTTAAAAAAATCTTTATCTCAAAATTCAACAAAAAAGGCATTAATTTTTCTAAATTTGATATTGAAGTTTTCGGAGCATCAAAAGTGGAAGAGGTGTTTAGGGCTTTGTTTAAATAAATGAACTGTTAAGTCCGCTCCTAAAAGACAAAAAAATAAAAATGTCACTAAATTACACAAAGGGCTTGTTATCAGTATTTTATTTTTTGTGATTATCTGTTGATTTTTGCGTATCCAAGATCTTCTATTTCCTGAATACTGTTTATTAAATACGTTTTTCCGTTTTTGATTACATATATTCTGTCAGAAATATCTATTATATGATCATACATATGATCTGTAATCAAAATCCCTTTATTTAATTTTTCTTTTTGAATTAATTTTTTGACTGCTTCTGTTTGAATCGGCATTAAATGAGAAAACGGCTCATCTAACATACAAAATTGTGATTTTGACTTTAGAATTACATATAATTCAATTATCCTGTTTTGTCCTCCCGAAAGTTTTCTTAAAGGAAAATTATAACAACTTGAAAAATCCGGAAACAATTCTGTCAGTTCATCGTATTCCAAATTAAAATCCTTAAATATTCTGTTTAATTTCAGAGATTTGGGAACAAAATTAAATTGAGGCATATATTTTATAATATTCGGATACTTACAGGCTTCAAAAAACGCTTTCCCGTCAATTCTTACTGACTTATCAAAAGGATTTAATTCCCCGTATATAATATTCATCAAACAAGATTTTCCTGCCCCGTTTCTTCCCAGTAAACCTATGATTTCTCCGGTTTTAATTTTCAGATAAACATCAGACAATACTTTCTTTTCACCAAACTCAAGTATAATACTGTCCGTTTCCAGTATATGTTTCATAAAATTTTAAATGCAAGAATTAATAAAACAATGAACAATATTGTGTCAAACAGTAAAGTTGAAATCCACAACATTTTTTTTGAAACACCTAAATTTTGATAGTAATAAAACTCTTTCTTTTTATAAGCAGAAATGAAATAAAATATTACTCCTTGAGTGATAATCTTCCCCCAAAAAAAAGGAGCAAAAAATTCCATCCCTAAAATAT
>JAUVIG010000637.1 GCA_030592825.1 Chlorobiota bacterium
GCAGATACGACTAATACAAGGTGGATTATTTTAAAAACTAAAATATTTGATTGGAAAAAGTATACAAAAGAAATAGATTCATTGCAGGTATGGGCTCAAGCTTTAGCTATGTTTAGAAAAGATCAAGATTCCGGAGAATTAACAGATGAAGAAAAAACAGAAAGAGAGCAAAGAAATTCGTTGCAATTCCTTGAAACCAGTAGCGAAAGAGAGTTGCTGCTAAAACATTTCGAGGAAAATAATAAGGCAGATGCAATCACAGCGACAGATATTAAGTATTTAATTGAAACAAATTTATTTCCTCTAAAAATCAATCTTCATCAATTAGTACGTGAACTTCACAGGATGTATGGTGAGGCAAATCATTCAAGAATCAACGGAAAACTCGGAAGATATTATTTCCTAAAGCATAGTTTTGATACGTCTCAACAGGCATATCAAGATTTCTATGAACCACAGAAAGAACAACAGGAAAATATACCTTTTTAAAAAAAATATGATATGATTAACGTATTAAGCTTTGGGGCAGGAAAACAAAGTACTTATTTATTATTAACAGCATTAGAAAATAAATATGAAAAAAAACTTGATATGGCAATTTTTTGCGATACGAAATGTGAGCCTAAATATGTATATACTTATAAAAAATAATAAATAAAATTTAAAATTATGGACAAAAACAAAGAAATTTTAAAAAAATTATCTGCCCCGTTCACTATGATAGGTGTAGATAACAAAAATCATGCAGGTCATAAGTGGAAAGTTAAAGTAACAAAAGGTGATTTTGCAATTTGCGTTCCCTACATCGACGCCCGGCAAGTAACTCAACGACTGAATGAAGTATTAGGCATTGATGGCTGGAGCGATGTTCTGATCGAAACTGCCGGAGCCGCTTTGATTTGTGAGCTAACAATTATTATAGATGGTAAGGAAATAACTCGTTCTAATGTTGGAATGCCGAGCGAGTATGCTAAAGAAAAAGGAAAGGCAAGTGATGCCTTAAAAAGAGCGGCGAGTAAATATGGCGTTGGTGAATATCTCTATGGCATGCAATCTGTAAAACTAAGCAAAATAAATGTTGGCGGAAAAATATATGCCGCAACTTCTGACGGTAAGGCACTTATGACAGGAGAAGAATTAAGTAGCTATATAAATTTAAAACACCCGTTACGAGCTAAATTTGTTGAAATTTACGAAAGTTTAAATGAAAAAGAAAAAAAAGAACACGGAAATAAATTTGTTGATATTTGGAATATTTTAAGCGAAAAATAATGAAAATAATAACAAATAAAAATTTAAAAAATGACAGAATTTGAAAAATTAGTTCAAAAAACCGAAAAAAATGTGATAAAAAATCTTGTAAAAAAAGGATTTGACATCGGGCAGACAGGCAGCTTACAAAGAACAGATGAATGGTTTGAACAAAGAAAAGGAAGATTTACGGGCAGCGGTATTAAGGATCTTATGGGGTGTAGTCGTTCTACTTCAAAAATGGAATGGGGGCGAGCTGAGAAGTTAGTAGATTTCAATGAAACTGCAAAAAAATATGTATATGAAAAAGCAAAAGAAAAGCAAAGAGGTAAAGTGATAAGAATATCTGTATCTGCTGCAATGAGATACGGCACGGAAAATGAACAGCCTGTTATTGACTTGATGCTTCAAAAATTTCCTCATTATAACTTCAAAGAAGTTGGATTTATTGAATTTATTGAGGGTATTGCAGGAGCATCACCTGACGGTTTGTTAGAAGACAAAATTACAAAAGAATTAATCGGTTATGAAGGAAAATGTACGACTAATTGGGGAACCTTATATAACAGATGTGAAATAGGTGTTGATCAAAAGCATCAAGATTTCTGGCAATTACAAGCGGAAATGTTAGCTCTTAATGTCAAGAAGATATTATATGTAATCGGGGAGCCGAGTGAAAATATTTTTGAACCAAATATAACAGATATTTCAACTGTTATGGTTGATGCGTCTCCTGTTCATCAGCAAGCAATTATACAAAGATGTAAAATAGGAGCAAATGCAATTGAATTATATCTTAAAGGAATAAATATACATGAAGCAATTCTGCAATCATGTACAAATTTTAAAA
>JAUVIG010000279.1 GCA_030592825.1 Chlorobiota bacterium
TGCATCCTTCCGGTACTCCTCCTGCCCAATCACTTTTGTCTTGAGCAATAATATAATTACTTATTAATAAAGCAATTGCTGTTAAAATTGTTATTGAAATTTTCATTTAATTCTCTTTCTTGAAAAATTTTCTGTAAATGTAAACTAATATTCTGTTCAGTAAAATAAAAAAGTTCAGCTAACAACTTTTGAAGCAGCCAAACAGTTTCATTATGAAAACGGACATCAATTTTGTTTATCCGCTTTCAGTTTGATAAATTACTATTTGAGATTTATTTTCTTCCGGATTTTACAAACATTCCTCTAATATTTTGATTTTGTCAATTTCGCGAAAATCTTTGTGATTAAAAGTTGCTAATGTACCAATCCCGTTAGCTGACATAATAGAAACTATTTCCATATCATATACTTTATTTCCTCTGACATTATAATCAGAAATAATTTGCAAAAAAATATCAAAACTTGTTTTCGAAGAAAAAATTAATTCGCTAATTTCCAATATTGTTTCAGTTATAAAATCCAAAGTAATTTTTTTATCAATTCCTATTTTTGAATTTACTGAAATTAATTCCGAAATGTTTTTTAATGATGTAAACAATTCATATTCTTCGTTCTCTAAAATGCTTACTGATACTTCATGGTATTTTGAACTTTTGTCCATTGCATAAAGTAAAACATTGGTATCAATTAAAATTTTCATGTTTTTAATAAAGGCTGAATATTCTACTCATATGCAAATTCTCTTATATTCACATCATCTAAACTCCTGTTTAGGTCAATACTACCGATATGTTTTAATTTTTGCTTTTGCTTTTGCATTTGTTTGTTGATATTTTGTTTGTCAGTATTCTTTAAAGTTCTCAAAAAGAACTGTAGCAACTTGTCTTTGAATACTTCCTTATCTCCGATAAAAAAAGACATTCCATATTTAGAATCTGCAATATTCAACATATAAAAAAAAACATTTTGAAAATCATTTTTTTCAAGAGAATCTGCATATCTTTTTATTTCTTGTAAAGTCATTATAATAATTGATTAATATTCTTAATTCCTACTGCAAAGATAACAAATTTACTCTTTAATTTCAAATAAATTAATGATTATTGGGTAATACTGAAAGTTGTCTTTACAAAAACTAATATTTATATTTTGAAATAAATTTAATCTTTTCATTCAATTAATACGAATACAATTTATAGTTTTGCATATTAAAATACATTGTTGCATTGTTAAGCAATAGAACAATTTAACAATGAAACAATTTAACGATGAAACATATGAAAGCATATTATCTTATAAAGAACGGAAGTTCTGATACAGCATTTGAATTAAGGGATCTTAAATTAAATGATCCAAACGATAACGAAGTCATGATCGAAACGGAAGTATTCGGTTTAAACTTTGCCGATGTAATGGCACGTCTCGGATATTACAAAGCTTGTCCGCCGTTGCCTACTGTTATCGGTTATGATGTTGCCGGAAAAATTATAAAAAAAGGAAAGAATGTAACAGATTTGGAAATTGGACAAAGAGTAACTGCACTCACACGTTTCGGCGGATATGCTACGCATGTTAATACAAATCATCACGGAGTTGTTCCTATAAATGATGAAATTGACGCAGCAACGGCAACAGCTTTAGCAACGCAATACTCCACGGCATATTATGCTGCCGAGTTCAGTATGAGTCTGCAAAAAGGTGAACATGTATTAATACAAGCAGCTGCAGGAGGTGTCGGGACTGCATTGATCCAACTGGCTAAACGTCGAGGCTGCATTGTTTACGGTACTGCCGGGTCAGAAGAAAAACTTGAATACCTAAAAAAACAAGGTGTTGATTATCCTATTAATTATTTGAAACATGATTTTTATGAATACATAAAAAAACAAAGAGGAGAAAAAAGTATAGATGCTGTTTTTGATTCCATCGGCGGAAATTATGTTAAAAAAGGATTAAAACTTCTTGCACCGGGCGGAAGGCTCGCTATGTACGGTGCTGCTCAAATTGCAGGTAACAGTGATAAAAAAAGTTTATACAGACAATTAAAAACGTTGTTTAGTTTCGGTAAATACAGACCTACACAATTCTTTGCACAATCACAATCCTTAATAGGTGTAAACATGCTTCAAATAGGCGATCATAAACCGAATATTTTGAAAAAATGTATGACTGATGTTGTTAAACTTTATGAAAAAAATGAGATTAATCCTGTTGTAAGCAAAAATTTTAATGCAAATGAATTAGCAGAAGCACATAATTATCTTCAAAAAAGAAAATCAACAGGAAAACTTGCCGTAAAATGGTAATACACAGCATAGCTGCAAATAAAAAAAACATATAAGTCATAAAAGGAAATATAAGATAACTTATATATGGTATATCTGTCAGCTAATAATTATTTTTATTGATTGCTTTTCAAATTTAAATATATTTGCACTTATTTCTACTTTACGAAGTTAAATAAAAGCCCAAAGGGCTTAAATCAATAACATAGGGCAACGCCCTATGACACAGGCAATAACTTGCTTCAAGCCCTGAAAGGGCGAAAATCCGGTTGATGCCGCCCTTTCAGGGCTTATGTTTCTAATGTTCCTGTTTCACAGGGCGTTGCCCTGTGCTATTGATTTCGCTCTTTTAGAGCTTTTTTAACTTCGTAAAGTAGAATTATTCAGAAACATTATAAATAAACATTATGAAATATATAACAACAGCATTGATATTATTAGCAAATTTGTCAATTTTTGCTCAAAGCATAACACAAAAAGAGCTGAAAGAACATGTTACTTATTTGGCATCAGATGAATTAAAAGGCAGAAAACCCGGAACAGAAGGCGACAAATTATCCGCAGAGTATATAAGAAATGAATTTAAAAAATCCGATCTGATATTACAGGGTGATGACGGTTTCCAATATTTTGATATCGTTACAGGAATTAAACATAAAAGTAATAATCATTTATACATCAATAAATTCAGTTGCAAAGCATTGGAAGATAACATTCCTTTTCCTTTTTCCGGAAACGGAACGGTTTCAGCTAAAGCAGTTTTTGTCGGATACGGTTTTGATATAAATACTGATAAAATTGAATGGAATGACTATAAAAATATTGACGTAAAAGGAAAATGGGTTCTTATATTAAGAGGCGATCCGGAAATGAAAAATCGTAACAGTGATTATATTCCATACAGTTCTGATCGTTCCAAAGTAATGACTGCAATAAAAAAAGGTGCTGCCGGGGTTTTAATGGTTTCAGGGGAAACTTTTGACAGAGACGATAAGTTAGTAGAATTAAAATACGGAAGAGGTAATGCTCAAGTTGAAATTCCTGTATTGCATGTCAGCAGACAAGTTGCAGACAGGGTATTAAATAACGACAAATCAATTACAGATTATGAGATACAACTAATTCAAGAGAAAAAAACAAAATCATTTGTAACAAATTCTGTCATAAAAGCAATCGTTAATATTGAATATGTAAAAACACAAACTCAAAACGTAGTTGCAATACTTACCGGCAGCAACAAATCCTTATCACAAGAATTTATTGTAATTGGTGCTCATTACGATCATCTTGGTTTCGGCGGAAAAAATTCCGGTTCGAGAATGCCTGACACTATTGCTGTTCATAACGGTGCTGATGATAATGCTTCGGGGATTGCATCAATTCTTGAGATTGCCGAACGATTTAAAGACGAAAAGATAAGACCCGGCAGAAGTATTTTATTTATCCCCTTCGGGGCAGAAGAAACGGGCTTATTAGGTTCTTCTTATTTTGTAAATAATCCTTTAATTGATCTGAATAATATTTATGCCATGTTCAATTTAGATATGGTAGGGAGGTTAAATGAAGAAAAGATTGTTACAATTTCAGGAACAGGTACAGCAAAAGAATTTAATTCTTTTTTAGATACATATAAAGATAAAACAAATATCGGATTTGCGTACTCTCCCGGAGGATACGGTGCATCTGATCATTCATCATTCTATTTAAAAGATATACCGGTTCTGTTTTTTAATACAGGGGCGCATCAAGATTATCATACACCTTTTGATGATGTTGAAACGTTGAACTTCCCCGGACAGGTAAATGTTACAAATATTATTTTTGATATTCTAACTGATCTTGCTGAAAGAAAAATAAATTTAACTTTTCAAACAACAGGAAATCCGAAAAGTTCAAGATCACACAGCAGAGGTTTTAAAGTTACTTTAGGAATTATGCCCGGATTCGGCGATAACAGTAATAAAGGATTACGTGTTGACGGAACAAGAAAAGACGGACCTGCAGAAACAGGAGGAATAAAACGCGGTGATGTTATTACTGCCGTAAACGGTGAAAAAATATCCAATATTTATGATTATATGGAGATTCTCGGCAAATTAGAAAACGGACAAAGAATTATGGTGGATATTATGCGTGAAGGAAAAAAAGTTGTATTAGCAATTCAATTGTAAAATTACAAACTATGAAAGCAAAAAAGATTTTATTATGGGTTTTGGCTGCTATATTAACACTCGGAGCAGCAAAATATCAACGTATGACAGGTCCTACTTATCCGAAAAAGGAAAAAATCACTTTAAACAATACAGACTATAATCTTGAATTTATAAGAAGTCACGGAGGAGATGAAGATGCTGCAATTACTTTAGACATTGACAATAATGAAGTAAGCGGAAAGCTTTTTTTTAAGAACTATCCGCCGGTTGAAGATGAAGACCTGACAAATGTTGAATTCAGACATGACGCTGTTAAAGAAAAAAATGTAATGATTGCAAATCTGCCCCACCAACCGCCTGCCGGAAAATTAATGTATTATATAGAATTATCACATGCCGGAGATACAAAAACATTGTTTAAAGAAAAACCGATTGTTATAAGATTTAAGGGCGGAGTTCCGGCATATGTTCTTATTCCGCATATTATATTTATGTTCTTAGCTATGCTGTCGGCTAATGCCGCGGGATTATTTGCAGCGTTCAAACTGCCGCAGTTTAAACCATACACAAGCATTACGTTAATATTAATATTAACCGGCGGTATGATTCTCGGACCAATTGTACAAAAATTTGCTTTCCTTGAATATTGGGCAGGCGTTCCGTTCGGATGGGATTTAACCGACAATAAATTACTGATCGCTTTCTTGGCTTGGATAACAGCATTTCTGTTTAACAGAAAAAAAGAAAACAGAATTTCAACTATTGCTGCGGCACTTGTAACATTAATTATTTTCTCTGTTCCTCACAGTATGTTCGGTTCAGAATTAAACAGAGAAACAGGTGAAGTTATTCAAGGATTTATTCAATTTTAACAAAACCGTGCCACGCTGAGCGTGGCACGGTATATAATAAAGATATAAACAGTACAAACCCTTCCTGCAATTTGCAGCATATAAATGTACA
>JAUVIG010000145.1 GCA_030592825.1 Chlorobiota bacterium
AAACCGCAATTCTCGTCCGTAACTTCTGAATATTCAATAAAAATATCTCCGCTTGTATTAATCACATTAAATTCATCAGATACTATTTGACAATTGTTATTATCAGTAATTGTAACTTGATATATACCTTCATTCAAATTATCAATATCTTCTGTTGTATGACCTGTATTCCAAAGAAAACTAACAGGTGCAACACCTCCGGAAATATTAATTTCAATTGCTCCGTTGTTTGCATTGCAACTTTCATCTGTTTTTATATAAGAATCCAGACTTAATGTCCCGGCATCGTTAAATATTTCAACATTTCCGGTTACTGAACAATCTTCATCATCAGTAATAGTGTAAGTATATATTCCGGCAGATAAATTTGAAATATCTTCTGTTGTTGCACCGGTACTCCAATTATAATTTATTGGTACAGTTCCCCCTGAAACAGTTAAATCAATACTGCCTTGACCGTCTTCACAAACTTCATTAACAACATCAATATTATCAACAGAAAGTGTACTTGCAAAATTATTAATTGTATAGGGACCGGCAATTATACTGCAACCAATATCATCTGTAACAGTACAAGAATATTCTCCTGCCGGAATTCCGGAAATATCTTCTGTTGTTGCTCCGTTGCTCCATGAGAAAGTTATTGGAGTTTCATCTCCCGATACTGTAATATCTATTGAACCGTCAGAGTTTCCGCATGTTTCATTTATCAGAGCATAAGCATCCAAAGAAAGTGTTCCTGCATTATTAACAACATCTGCATTTGCATTAACCGAACATCCGAGATTATCTGTAATTATACAATTGTAATTACCTGCCGGTATTGAAGTTAAATCTTGAGTATCAGCACCGTTATTCCAATTATAAAATACCGGAGCATTACCTCCTGATATCTGTAAATCAACAGCACCGTTTGATTGACCGCAATCTTCATCAGTTACAATTAAATTGTCAACAGCTAATGTTCCTTGATCATTATTTACGGTAGTATTAATATCTAAAAGACATCCGTTATCATCAATAATTTGACATGAATAATTTCCTTCATTTAAACCTGTTAAATCCTCTGCAGTATTTCCGTTACTCCAATTATATGCGTATGGTTCAGTACCTCCTGAAATTGTTATATCTATTTCTCCGGAATTATTATTACAAACTTCATCTGTTACAATAATATCAGATAATTCCATTGTTCCGGATTCATTAATAATTGTTAATTCTCCCGTGTTTACCAAACAGCCGTTATCATCGTTTATTATTGCTGAATAAGTGCCGGCAGAAAGATTAAAAATATCTTTAGTTGTTGCCCCGTTTGACCAATTATAAATATATGGCTCTGTACCGCCTGAAATCACAATCTCAATTTCTCCGAGACTGTTTCCGCAAATTTCATTATCCACATCAATATCATCAATGTTTAATGTTCCGGGCTCGTTGTCAATATTATAAGTTTCTGTTGCTATTGAACATCCGTCATTATCTGTTACGATACAATTATATGTTCCTGCACTGATACCGATTAAATCTTCAGATACTGCACCATTTGACCAATTATAGTTATAAGGTTTTGAACCGCCGTTTATTAAAATATCAATTGAACCTTCACTGTTTCCGCAAATTTCATTTACTGCATTTCCCCAAGTTTGTTCTAAATCTCCTGAATTGTTATTAACAGTAATAGTTTCGGATACAGAACATAAATTTGCATCAGTAACAGTAACTGTATATTCTCCGGCATTTAAATCTGAAATATCTTCTGTAGTTGCAGCGTTTGACCATAAGTAAGAATAGGGTCCGGCACCTCCGTATATTGTAATATCAATACTCCCGGTTCCGTTACCGCATGTTTCATCTGTGGTTGTAAAATCTGATATTACAAAATCTCCGCTTTGATTTTCAATATTATAGATTTGAACTAATTCGCATCCTTCAACATCAGTTATTGTTATTATATATTCACCTTCCGATAAAGAACTGATATTATCGGTTGTTGCACCGTTATTCCATGATACATTGTAAGGAGAGAAAGACGTGAAAATTGTTAAATCAATTGCTCCGTTACCGTCTCCGCAGCTTTCATCTGTTAAATCAGCATTTGTAATTTCTAAATCACAATCAACAATACAATTACCTACATAATTTGTTATATGAAAACTTTCTTCTTTTGTACATCCGTTTAGGTCTGTAATTGTTACAGTATAATCCCCTTGTGCCAATTCGTCAATATCTTCAATAGTTTCACCGTTTGACCATAAAAAAGTGTATGGCTGAATTCCTCCTGCAACAGTTATATCAATACTTCCTTCGTGATCACCGCAATTTTCATCTGTAATTTCTGATGTTACATTAATTTCGGTTGCCTCTTCAACAACATAGGTTTCTACAGCATTACAATTGTTTCCGTCAGAAACATTTACTGTATAATTTCCGGGCGCCAAATTATCAATGTCTTGATTTATTGAACCTGTATTCCAAGAATATGTAATAGGTTCTGTACCGTTAGCAGTCAGATCAATACTGCCGTCCGATGTTTCGGGACAAGTTTCGCGGAAAACATCGGCACTTAGTGATAATGAGCCACCTGCATCAGATAAATTAAACAGGAAATTATACACACAAGAATTATCATCAGTAATATTAACATCATAAGCACCACTCGAGACATCAAATAAATCTTGGGTAGTTGCTTCGGTATTCCAAAGATATGAAAAAGGAGGATTCCCGTCGCTGACAGAAATATCAATACTTCCGTTACTTTCTCCGCATGTCGGATCTGTGTTCAAAGAACTTACAATTGGTATAGGCGGATGACTGATATCAACAATAGAGTCAGGTCTGTCAGAACTCAAACTGATATTCCAACTGAAAATATAGCCGTTATCTAATCCCATGTTATCAGTAACAATAATTTTCCAATCACCGTTAAGTTCAGTTCCTACAAATGTTCCCAATGGATTTTCGGAAGAGTAAGAACCTGCCGGCAAATAATAATCCGATAATGTATTACCCCAAGTTGAAACATAAGTATGATAAGGCAAATCGGGTGATAATAACTCTTGATTCATCGTTCCGAAAACAGGATTATGATTCCATGTATATTCATATCCCAAACCGGGAGTAATATTTGAAGAATTCCATTCATCAATAGGTCCTGATGCAACAGGTTCTCCCAGGTCACACGTACCTCCTCCGCTTGTATCAAATTGTTTTAATATAACTTGAGAGCCGTTAGGTGCTTCAATTACAACGGATAAATCATTTACATAAGAATGTTCTAATACTGCTGTGATATTAACAATTTGATCAGGAGTTTCTAAAAGTTGTCCTTCTTGAAAACCTGAAATTTCAATTACGCTTTCATAAGATACACCGTTTCCGTCGGGTAAAAATGTTTGCCCTGCATTAAATTCTCCTCCAAATACAAGATCTTCCGCTTTGCATCCGTAACTGTCAATAACATCTAATTTGTAAGTTCCGGAATCTAAACCTGTTATTGGCAATTCCGTAAAAATTTGTTGTTCTAATGAAAGAGTATCAGTAATATAAAAAGTATAAGGTGTAAATCCGCCTTGTATGTCAATATCAATTTCTCCGTTAGCAGATCCGTTACATAAAGCATCCACACCATTTGCTGTAAAGATAATTTGATCATAGTCATCAATAAATAATTTTGCAGTATCAGGAGATTGACAAGGAACAGGTGTATAAATCATGTAAATTGATTCTTGTCCTTCCGACAAACCGTCATTTATGGCTTTAACAATTAAAGTAGCTGTTGTTTGCCCTGCAGGAATAACAACATGCGGATCAATATACTCGTAATCAACACCGTTAACTGCAGTACCTTTAATAGTTAAATTTATCTCAATATCTTCTGTTTGAGGATGATCTAATTCAAACAAAAAATTTGCATTTACACAACTTTCTATTGCAATATCATTTCCGCTGTATGTCTCTGTACTGACTGTAACAACAGATTGAGAAAGTGAATTTTCCTTCAGCAAAACTCCTGAATCTGTATAATCATCACCTCCGTCTGCTAATATTAATTTCAATGTATATGTTTCACAAGGGATCAAACCTTTTGTTTTTGCCTTCATTAAAGTCGTAAAACCATCAAATTCAATATTGGTATTACCGTCTTCATTATCACGATAAAATTGCCAAAAAGAATCATTATTAATTGTATTTGCAGTAACCGGAACTGTTTGTCCGGGAACAACTGCTAAGTTCTTTTCACCGTCAATTCCGGGACCGCTGATAAAAAATGCAAAAGCATCATTATATTCCGGGTCTCCCAAAATTTCATTATATTCTTCTGATAAAAAAATATATTCAAATTCGATAGAATCAGATAATACTTGAAAGTCAAATTGAAATAAAACAGCATCAAAAGTTTCATTTGGTCCGTAGTTTATCGGAAGAAGATCAAATAAAATATTACCGGGACCGCCAAAACCCGTTGAAGTTGCAGGATTATCATTCGGGCCTACTGCATTAAAAATATTTCCGGTTGATAATATCACCCCGGAACTTACATCAAGTCCGTCTCCGGTAAAAGTAAATGACCCGTATTGTAAACTTTCTCCTTGAACAATATCACAATTTTGAGCATTAACACTTTGCCCCGTAAAAATATCGGCAAGTTCTTGTGCCGTATGTCCGTCAGAAACAATTAATTGAGCGAATAATGAATTATTAAAAATAAATACGCTTATTAATAAAAATAGTATATTCTTCATTTTAATCAGTTTTTATAGTTTTATTGAATTATAATTTTTTTTGTAACAGATTCTGTTTTATAATTTACTGTAATAAAATATATTCCTTTTGCAAATTCGGAAAGATTTAGTTCTGTTTTCATTAAAGGTATATCAATATATTTTACTTCTTCACCTGTAATACTAATAATTTTCACAGAAACAGCCTGATTTGTTGTTTCAACAAAAAATTTACCGTTTGACGGATTAGGATATATCATTGTTTTATTTATGAAATCTTGATTTACACCGGAAGAATTTGTTCTGTAATATATTGCAAATCTGTTATTATCTGAACCTCCGGCAAAATCAAATGAATATTGATTAAATTTTTTCAAATCAATAAGTTTATTTTCATAATTATCTTTTAAAAATATATCCAAATCGGAATATTCAGATTCTTTAAGAATAATTGTATATTGCTTTGCTTCTTTTGTTTTAAGACATAAAGGGATTCGGTAAATATCATTTTCGTGAAAGGGTAATGAGTTTATAGCCATAATTGTATTTTTATCTGCTGATAAAGAATATATTAAAGGTACATCTTCATTTGAGCTTGCAAGTTTATATGCATCATAATCATCATCAAATTCATAAGTTGCATCTTCCGTAAATCGGATAACCGTTTCATCTGAATAGTTGTTATCTTCAATTCTTAATTTAATATATTGAATTACCGGCTCAACAGAGTTGTTTGAAAATGTTTTATCCTGAAAATTTTTGGTCTTCCATAAATCTTGTAAAGCATGACTTCTTAAACTACTTTTCATAATAAAATTCCCGGTCGTTGTAGCTTTTACAAAAAAACCTTGTCCTGCTGCAATATATTCAGTACTTCCGTTTAATACATTTGACCCGTCACCACTCTCATCTCCTCCGTTTCCATTAATATATTTATAATTACTTGCATCAGAATCCCAACAATATGCAGTATTTTGAATAACATCCGGATCTTCAGCACTTCTTCTTCCCCATCGAATTGCTGAAGTATATGGATTACCGACAAGGTTCCAACCGTCATAATACCCTGAATTACCGTCATTTGAATTAAGTGTAACAGGAATATTTATATCTTGGTTGTTGATAACTGAATGAGTAGAACCGGAATAAGTAACTGTAATATTTCCTTCATTATATGTTGCGTATCCGATACCTGTACCAAGATTTTCTGCAGCACCTGATTCTCCGTTGTGATGATTTTCCCAAGATTCAACTAAATCTGTATTTGTCCAATCAGCATATGTTCCGTCGGGATTCGGATCACAATCATATGCTTCATTAAACTTAAGAAAATTAGGGTTGAAATTTCCGCTTGATGTGTTTTTTGTAAATAAATCACTGTTTGAATTATTTAGAGGAGAACATATATATTGCCATCTGCCTGAAACATTATAATATCTTTTAAATGTAACAGTTCCGTCAACTGCTAATTGACCGGATTCTTTTAATGAACCTGCAGAACCGGAATTATTAGGTGTTTCTAAAAGTAAATTTCCGTAAACATGCAAACTGTCAGTACTTCTCACAGTTAGTTTTGCACCGGCTTGTATGGTTAAATCGTTACAAACTGCATTAGTACCGATTCTTTCCGGAAAATTATCACTGTTGCCGGAAGGTGTAGTCGGAATAATAACATCTGTAACAGAAGACGGTATTGTACCTAATGACCAATTGCCACTTTCATCCCATTTAATATCTTCACTACCGTCCCAAGTATTTGTAGCTTTATTTTTTTCATTTTTCTGAGAAAATGAATTTATACTAATTATAAAAAATAAAATTAATAACAATGGTTTTAAAATTTTCATTGTTGATGTTTTTATGTTTAAATTTATACAATAAAATACTTTACAGCAATACGTAATACATATAGATTTCTACGTATAATACGTATTAGCTATAGTTTAGGGTATTCTGTGATTTGTCATATTAACCTTTAAGGTTACAACCGCTAAAAGACAGTATAAAAGTGTTTGCTTTTTAGCGGTTTGTACCGCTTAAAAGCTATTTGTTTTCAAATATCACAGATATTCTAAACCATAGCCTACGTATTTTACAATATGTTGTTATTCTGTTAATTATACAGATTAAGAATTTAAAAAAGGTTGCAAAAAAAAGATGCTTTATACGATTATCTGCTTTTTTAAAAATCAGTATAATTATTTTTAAATCTTATTAGTCTCATTTAATTTATTCAGAATTTCTGCAAGCATAAGATTATTGATTTTCCAAATTTATTTATTTTTTCGTATATTCAATAAATTCTCCGTATTTATTCTTTAAAAATCAAGAATAATTTTTGAGGATTTTTAAATACACAATTTATTGATTATTTTTTTTATAACTAAAATTATTGTAAATTTAACCGATAATTATATAACAGCAGTTCAATTATTTAAGAATATAAAAACATTTCTAATTATTATGAGAAATATAAAATTCAGTTTTTTATCGGCAAGTTTTTTACTTATGTTGTTTATCGGGTCTGTTGATGTTAATGCACAAGATTTTAAAATCGTTACAAAAACCGCTGAAATTATTGATGATAAAGTAATAATAACATATGATTTTACTGCATATAAGCAAGATCAAAAATTTAAAGTTTGGATAGAAATAAAAAATTCATCCGGAAGCAAATTAAATATTAAATCAATATCGGGCGATACCGGAAAAAATATAGCAGGGGGAAAAAACAAACAAATTATTTGGGATTTTTTGGATGATAAAATTCTCATTGATGATGAAATTGATATAGAAGTTAAGGCAAAACTCATTGTTAATGAAGATACTGAAATAATTGAAGAAGAACTTGTAATTAATGAAAAACCTAAAAAGACTGTCTCAACCGGAAAAGTACTTTTACTTTCGGCTGTTCTTCCCGGAATGGGGATAATAAAAGTAAAACAAAAAAAAGCTTATCTGGTTTTGGGAGTAATTACCTATGGTACTGCTGCAATGTCGTATGTTTTTAATAAAAATGCTTATAATAACTATACGGAATATTTAAATAATGAAACCATTTCAACTGAAAGTGACTTTTTCAAGAAAAGCAGCAGTCAAAAATCAATGTCGAATATTTTTATGTACACTGCAGCAGCAACATGGTCGGCTAATATAATATGGACTCTTATTGCCGCATCAAAAAATAATAATTCCACAGCAAGTTTAATGAAACCGAGCAAAATTAATCTTACGGCAAATATAAACCCTTACTATAAAACACCTGAAATAGTGTTTATTTATAAATTTTAAGTCTAATTATCATGAAAACAACACTTTATTTTATTTCGATCTTATTTTTTTTATCAATCAGTAATTTGAGTGCTCAAGAAGTTGAAGGAGGCGGAGTAATTAAATTATCTTTAAAAACCACCCCCGAACTTATAATTGAAAAAATAACATTTTTTGATGAAAACAACAACGACCTGATAGATGCCGAAGAAAACTGTTATTTTGAACTTATCGTGAAAAACACCGGAAAAACACATGCAAATAAACCGATTGTTAAAACTAAGTTAATTGAAGACAATACAGCCTTATTATTTGAAACAGTAACAAATTCAGTTCAAATTAAAGCAGGACAATCCGGCAAAATAAAAGTTCCGATATCCGGAAGCAATAAGTTAAAAACAGGTGCGACAACATTTGAATTTTCAGTAAGTGATGCCGGTAAGTACAGATCAAAGTCAAAACAATTCATACAAAAACATAAAGCCAAAAAAATTGAAATATTGCTCACTTCGGAGTGGTAGTATCCTGTTGACTTCAACACAACGGTTGACGAATCAAAAATTAACATAAGATTATGCATTAAAACAAAACATCCCGTAATTGAAGTTTTGGTATATATAAACAACACTTAC
>JAUVIG010000612.1 GCA_030592825.1 Chlorobiota bacterium
ATTGAAGGGTATGGATATGTAGGAACCGGATCATCATTTTCAGGTTCAAACTATCAAGATGTATATAAGTATAATCCGTATACAAACAGTTGGTCATTAGCAGTAGACTTTCCCGGTGGCAGCAGAAATAGTTCAGTTTATGCATCTGACGGAATAAACGGGTGGGTTTCATTAGGAAACAATGGTGTCGGCTGGGAAAATGACCTTTGGTTATTTTCGAGTAATTCTACCGGTATTTCAAATAATTACTCTGCTGAAGAAATCTCTGTATTCCCAAACCCTGCTTCAGACTTTATCAAATTAGATGTAAGTGAATTAAATAATGAGTTATTCCAATATCAAATATTCTCTGTATATGGTTTAGAAATAATGAATGGTTATATGGAAAATCAAATAAATATAAGTCAATTACCTGTTGGTATTTATTTAATAAAAGTGATCACAAACAATCAATATTTTATACAAAAAATTATTATCAGCCACTAACAAATAAATAAACATATAAATAATAAATAAAAATGGATACAAAAAACAAAGGATTTAACACAAAATTAATACATGCCGGAGCGTATGAAGATGTTTTTGGCAGTGCCGTAACACCGATTTATCAAACATCAACTTTTTCTTTCAAGAATGCACAACACGGTGCTGATTGTTTTGCCGGAAAATCTGACGGTTACATTTATACCAGAATCGGAAATCCGACCATCAATGCATTTGAAAAAGCAATGGCAGAATTGGAGAACGGATTCGGGGGAGTTGCAACAAGTTCAGGAATGGCTGCTGTCAGTTCTGTATATATGGCTTTATTGGGAGCAGGGAAACATATTATTTGTTCATCTTCTGTTTACGGGCCTTCAAGAAGTGTATTGGAAAGAGATTTTTCTCGTTTCGGAGTAGAAATGACGTTTATTGATACTTCTGATCTGTCTCAAATTGAAAATGCAATACAAGATAATACTTCTGTATTGTATATAGAAACACCTGCAAACCCTACTATGGTTATAACTGACCTTGTAAAAGCATCTGAACTTGCTCATAAAAACGGGATTACTGTTGTTGTTGACAATACTTTTTCAAGTCCTTATTTGCAAAATCCGCTTGATTTAGGCTGTGATGTTGTTTTACACTCTGTAACAAAATTCATCAACGGACATGCAGATATAGTCGGAGGTGTAATTATTGCAAAAGAGGAAGAAATGTATAAAAAAATTCGCGGTTCTATGGTTTATCTCGGAGGAAATATGGATCCGCATCAAGCATTTTTAACACACAGAGGATTAAAAACTTTGAGTATTCGAATAGAAAAAGCACAGCAAAGTGCAATGCTTGTTGCTGAATATCTTGAGAAACATCCGAAAATCGATTGGATTAAATATCCCGGTTTAAAATCACACCCGCAGCATGAATTGGCTAAAAAGCAAATGAGAGGATTCAGTTCAATAATCAGTTTCGGATTAAAAGGCGGAATAAAAGCCGGTAAGGTATTAATGGATAATGTTCATCTCGCAATACTCGCTGTTTCACTCGGCGGAGTTGAATCATTGATACAACATCCTGCATCCATGACACATGCAAGCATGTCAAAAGAAGCACGAGAAGCGGCAGATATTACAGACGGGTTGGTTCGTTATTCAGTTGGTATTGAAAATGTTGAAGATATTATTGAAGATTTGGACCAAGCTTTGGCGAAAGTTTAAAATAATTTGCATTTGAAAATTATAAGGCAGGGAATTTATATTATTCTCTGCTTTTTACATTTTGCTGAATTTAATCTTACTTTTGACTAATCTTTTTTAATAAGTATTATTTAAAAACAAATATTAATTATAAAAAACATCTAACTTGAAAGGATTATATCATAAAAAAGTGGGTCTATGTTGATTGTGGTGGGTAAAAATATCTGCAAAATAAATATTATAATATTTTTTATTACTGCAAAGCAGTAAAATAATAATAACCACAGATGTAATCTGTGGATAATGAATGAATTGAAAACAACAACGCCGAAAGTGTTGAACTCCTGTCGGAGTTCCGGTTTTTACATCTTTATTAACCTTATGTTGCACATAAGGCTATTATTATTAAACCCCGATTGGGGTTTATAAAACACTTTACCCACTTAAATCAACATAGACCCATAATTGTTAGATGTTCTACGAACATCTTTTGAAAATATTAATACAATTCTACCATAGTTAAATGTTTTACAAACATTTTTTTTAGAAGTTGATAAAAAAATGAAAAACACGCATTATACGGATGAACCACTTTTATTTCCGGTAAACAGACTTAATAGATTTTATCATTTTAATTCTGTTA
>JAUVIG010000314.1 GCA_030592825.1 Chlorobiota bacterium
AATTAAATTCAATTAATTCAGAAACAGGAAAATTCCCGAAGGGAGTTTTGATCTTCATATTTTCAAATTGCCCCATAGTCATTCTGTCTGATCTCGGATATCTGACCCATACACGAAGCTCATCCCTGCCGCTTTGAAGTCGTTGTGCTTGCCCCCCGTAGAATCCTTGTCTTACCTGTTGACTGATCATACTGTGATCCAAACCTAAAAAATATGCTTTCGGTTTAAGTTTCATTAATATCTCTTGTTTACCCGTTGCATTATTATCAGAGATATTATTAAGTTCTTTATAATCAGCTAATTCCTGTTTTAAAAAGACCTTTGCGGCAGTAAGTTCCTCTTGGTTTTTACCCAACAAAGAAATAGAAACCGGTGCTCCAAATCTCATATTTGCTGCATCAACTTTCAATCGTTCAAGTTCAGGATGTTCACCAATCTTGTCTTTGATCCTGTTTCTAACTTCATAACTGTTTACAGGTGCTCCTTCCATATCTCTTAATCCGACAAAAATACTACCCGCATGTGATCCGGACTCAAGTCCGTTGAAAGATGAACCTAAAATTTGGAAGGAATAATCAATAAAATCTACAGTATCATTAAATTCTGTTTTAAGCTCTTCATTAACTTCCCAAATTGCTTTATCAAATTTCAGAAGATATGCTTCAGTTTGTTTGCTCCCTTCTCCAGGTTTAAACGCAAAGTCTATACTAAAAAAATCAAAACTCATAACCGGAAAAAAAGTTGCTTTAATAAAACCGCCGCCAAATAATCCGGAAGTAATTATTATTAACGCAATCGGTGTAATAATTGCAGCCCATCTCCATTTGATAAGGAATCTTAAGAGTCTTCCGTAAATTCTCTCCCTCATATAAGATATCCATTTATTCAAAATTCTTCTGACTTTTGCACCGGATCTGTTTTTATCTCTGTTTAGTACGAATTTGTTTCCGAGATGAGCCGGTAATACAAAAAATGCTTCAGCAAGAGAGAAAAACAAACTGAAAATAACAACAAATGCCATCTCAAACATAAATTCCATCCCTCCTTGTTTTATAAGCAGAAGCGGAGAAAATGCTATAATAGTTGTAGCAATTGAAGTAACAACTGCCGGAACAACTTCCATGGTTCCGTCAACTGCAGCTTTCATCGGACTTTTACCTTTTTCAAAATGAGAAAAAATATTTTCACCTATAACAATACCGTCATCTACCAAAATACCGATGACTAATATCATCCCGAAAAGTGAGATCATATTGATGGTAATCCCGTATAAATTACCCAATATGAACATTGCCAAAAAAGATGCGGGAATTCCCCATGCGACCCAAAATGATAAACGAACATTAAGAAATAAAGCTAACATTACTAAAACCAATAAAAGACCTATACCGCCATTTCTATATAACAGATTCAGACGGCTCTTCAACATACTCATAAAATCAAAACTGACTTCAATATCTACATCAGCATGAGTTTTGTTAAACTCTTCAGCATAATCTTTAATATATTCAGATATTTCTTGCAAGTCTTCTTTAGGAAGTTTATTAATGCTTATTTGAACAGATTCTTTTCCGTTATATAAAACCTTTACCGAAACATCAGCAAACTTTCTTTTTACATCAGCAATATCTCTAATTCTTAAATAAGTACCGTCAGGATTTGCTCTTAAGATAATGTTTCCGATATCATCAGGCTTTACACTTCTGGATCGGGAACGAATCAAAATTTCTTTCTCATCCGATTTGATCATTCCTCCGGATATATCTGTATTATTAAAAGCAACTGCCCTTGATATTTCATCAAAAGTCAGTTGATATCTTAATAAGTTTTCTTCTGTTACTTCAATGGATATTTCAATTGGCGGAAATCCATGTATGTCGACTTGAGATACGATTCCTGACCTTAAGAAGTCTCCCTCAATTTCATAGGCATATTGTTTTAATGTCTCTAAATCAGTATCTCCCGACAAACTTAAGAACATAGCTTGAGATCTTGATCGCTGTTTGTAAACAAGCGGCCGTTCTGCTGCTGATGGTAATGAACTGATACCGTCCACGGCATTTTTAATATCAACCAACATTTCATCAATATCATATTCACCCGTCGTTTCAATTCTTACATTTGAAAAATTTTCTGATGATGTTGATGTAATTTCTTTAACGCCTACAATTGCCCTTACGGCATCTTCTATCCTTGTAGTAACTCCTTCATCCATTTCTTTAGGAGAGGCACCGGGATAATACACACTTATAAAAATATTTCTTGATGTCTGTTCAGGAAAAAAGGACATCTTCATTTTATAATAAGAATATCCTCCGCCAAATAATAAAATCACTATTATTATATTAGCATAGAATGGATATTTTACGAATGTTGATATTAATTTCTTCATTGTTTCATTGTTTCATTGTTTCATTGTTTCATTATTAATAATTAAGTTTATCGTTTGTATATTTTATCCAACTGTTAATTTCTTTTGGTAATTTATTTAATTCAGAAAATATGTTATTATATTGTTCTGTTGTTAAGAGTTTTCTGATTTTTGATTTTTCATTCCAATCAAAACTTTCTTTTAATGAACCGAAACTGTATCTGTAAAATCTGACTTTATCCTTTTTACCGAATCTTCCAAAACCTTCTGCAATATTTGCAGAAATACTGTCAACTGCTTTAACAAATTGTTTCCCTACCGTATCTTTTGCGAAAAAGTCCCAAGTAACAATAATGTCCCAAACATAATTGGAAAGATTAAATGCAATTTTATATGCAGTAATATCATTTAAAATTAAATACTTCTTTTCCATATAATTTATCTTTCATTTCATATATAAAACCACAATTCTTTAAAGTTTAACCCAAGACATTGACAATAAAACAATGTAACAATAGAACAATGCAACAATTTACTTTAATATTTCAACCTCCAAATTATCAACTGCATTAATCAAAGCTTCTGTAACAACATAAATCCCGGTTTCTAATCCGTTAAAAAAGATCGTTTCATCATTCATTTTAAGAATATGTATGTTTTGCTTTTTTAACTTACCGTTTTTTACAGTAAATACTTGGTTTTGATTGAATACAGCATCTCTCGGAATTTCCATAGCATCCTTTAATAAAATATTTGAAAAGACGGCAGTCATATATTCACCTTGATAAATTGTAGAGTTTTTCTTTCTGTTCAGATCAATAAATACAGAAACAGATTGGGTTTTTGGGTCAACAAAATCAGAAATTCTGGTAATTTTACCGGTAGAGTTTTCATCTTGATTATCAGATATAATCTCAACTGTATTACCAACTTTTAAATACTTAATATTGGCTGTTTCTATCGGTACTTCCAGTTCCAATTTATCTGTTCTGATCATTCGTGCAATTCTTACACCCGGGTTTGCTACAGCACCCGGCTCTGAATAAACTTCTGTAAAACTCCCGTTAAAAGGAGCATAGAGATAATATTTAGACAACATGATCTCATCACTCTTAATAGCATAATATTCACTTAATATATTTCTGCTTGATAAAAAAATCTTTTCTTTATTTGATTTAATTTCAGGTAATTCAGGAAATGTCTTTTTAATATCAATTTTTTCAAAAAAATCAAGCCATAATTGATAAGAACTGTTAAAATCAATTTTTAAATCAGGAAGAATATTTGCTGTTAATGTTAAAAATCTGCTTTTCTTTGCTTGTAAAGCTAATTGAAATTCAGCACTATATATTCGTAGCAGTACTTGACCTTTTCTGAAACTTTGTCCTTTCTTTAAACTGACATTTCCCGGAAGTATTTTTCCTCTTACTTCAGGACTTAAATCAACATAATTTTGAGAAGCCACACGTCCGGTTTCTTTCAAAACTGAAGTACTGTTTTCGTACTTAACCGGAATTGCTTTTACATATCTTTTAATATCTTCTTTTTCCTTTTTTTCAACTTCGTCCCTCATTCCGCTTAATATACCCATTATAATAATTGACAGAACTATAATAACAGCTATAGAACCGATTATGATTAATTTTCTTTTATTCATTTTTTAAAAATTTTGATAATTAGTATTCTAAAAAATTCAAATATATATCAAACAATTTGTCTTTAAAAAGAATAAGTACCAAAAACTTATTCCGGCAGACAAATGATATGATTTTATACAATAAGACGAAATAAATATATTTTATTGCATAAAAATGATCTAATTTATTAACAATTTCTAATCGTTAATAATTATTACTGTTGTATCTCTGCTTATAGTATATGCACCGAAATATCCGAGAGCATCATTACTTAAATTCGTTACGGGATTTGCCGGAGTAGAACCTGCTGTGAGCATCTGCGGTCCTCCGACAACTTCACCTGCAATTCGGGATAAAGTTTTTAAATAATCGTAAGTTGATTTATCAAGTGTCAGCAATTCAACTATAACTGTATCAAGTGGTTGAAACACTTCATAATTCCAAATAATAACAGCATTATTCCCGCTGATTATATCATCATCGAATATATTTATATTTCCGTTTGCTTTTGTTGTATCGCCTTTTTTGTATGCTTTAAGCCTGTAAAAATTTACAAAATCTTCAGGTTCATTAAAATGACATTTTACCATATAACCTTCTTCCAATCGCGGATTAGGCGGTGAATACATAAAAGATAAAGATTCTATATTAACTTTTTGGGGTATTGTTACATTTGCAGTATATTCTTTTCCTTCTGACATGATATTAAGAGTATAAGAAGTATTTTCTTTGCCTTGCAAATCTTCTGCGATATAATTACCTGATTCATTTTCCGTGAAGGTTACCGGTTCTGTATTGTTTTCCGTAACAGTTATAACAGCATCTGAAACAGCAGGATAAATATCGGGATTAAAATAATCGCCGGTTTTTGAAAGTTTAATAGTGCATTGCTCATCATCATCAT
>JAUVIG010000130.1 GCA_030592825.1 Chlorobiota bacterium
AAAATCATATTTTTACCTTTTTAAAATTGAGTATACCACGCTTGCAGACTAAAATCATTGCAAATCAGAATTTACTATTTTCAAAATAAAAACAGAAGACGGAATTACAAAACTTTTTTTAATTTCTTTGCTTAAGATGCTCATCACTTCATCATACTCACCAAAAATTTGCGTACTCATTCCGTTTCGAGAAATTTCAATATTTTTATGATCTTGCAAGCGATGTATAAAATCCAAAATCGGTGCTTTGAATTCAATTTTTAACGGATAATAACTGATGTCAACTGAAATATTCATAACATTAAATTTTTATAAACAACAAAATTAAAAAAATCCTATTACGACTTTACTTCTTTGCAAGAGAAAAATAATAAATTTATGCTTTTTGTGATTTATTAATATTTTTTTCGACTAATAAGACAAAACAGATTGAATGAAAAACAAAAATGATTTTATTAAGATAATAAGTGAAAATGAAAAAATCATTCTTAAAATTACTTCATTTTATACAGATAATAAACAAGATGCAGAAGACCTGTATCAAGAAACGGTTTTGAATCTTTGGAAAGCGTTTAAAAATTTTAAAAACCAATCAAAAATAAGTACTTGGATTTATCGCATCGCCTTAAATACTGCTGTAACTCAAATAAGAAAAAATAAAAAGCAACCACAGAAAACAACCATTAATGAACAAATTCAAGAAATAAATATTGAAAAACATAATGATTTACTTGACATTCTTTACAAACAGATACGAAAACTTAATGAACTAGAAAAAGCTCTGATACTATTATACCTCGAACACAAGAACTATGAAACTATTTCAGAAATAACCGGTTTATCTGAAACAAACGTAGCTACAAGAATATCACGTATTAAACAAAAATTAAAAACCGATTTAAAATAAAAAATTATGGATATAGAAGAAATCAAAAAAAACTGGTCTCAAATAAATGATGAGTTAGAAAAACAAAAAAAATTCAATACAAAAATGTTTTCAGAAATAACAAGAGAAAAAGCTAATAACAGCCTTAAAAAGATACTTAATTATGAAATTGCAGGCGGGATCGTTTTAGTTATATTAATCTTGTTTATTGCATTAAGATTTAATATGTTAGACACCGATGTTTCATTGGCAAGTGGTGTTATTGTTATTGTTATCTCGCTTCTATCTTTAATATTGTCAGGAATACTTATGAATAAAATTATAAAAGTTAAATTTTATGAAAAACCGCTTGTGGAAACAATAAAAGATGTTTCAAATCTGAAAGTATATTATTACAAGTATAAGATTGCAACATGGATAAATGCTGTAATCCTTGCATTTACTGTTATTCCTGTTTTTATAAAAATAGTACATAACAAAAACATATTTGAGCATTTTTCATATTACATTATTCCGATAAGTATTGGTTTAACAATAGGAATAGTTATAGCTTACTTTATATTTAAACGCTTGTATGAATTTAATTTAACAAAGGTTGAGAACTTATTAAAAGACCTTGAAGAGTAACTTAATCAACAATATTTTTCTTTGTAAAAAACTCCGGAATATAATTTTAAATTGATTCCGGAGATTTTTTTTGACTTTTTGCGGAAAACATATATCTTTGAAATAAAAACATGAACGACCAAAATATGACACCGCAAAATATGCTTGCAGCTCAAAAGGAATTTTTCTTATCAGGACAAACAAAGCCTTTAAAATTCAGAATAAAGCAACTCAAAAAGTTGAAATCTGCTCTTATTAAAAATGAAGAATATTTTTATGAAGCTATTTATAAAGATTTCGGCAAATCTAAATTTGAAACTTATACCACAGAATTATCACCCGTTTATTCTGAACTAAACTTGTCAATAAAAAAACTTTCACAATGGGTTAAGCCTGAAAAAAAGAAAACAAATCTCGCCAACTTACCCGGTAAAAGTTATATTATTCCAGAACCCCTTGGAAGCGTTTTTGTTATCGGAGCATGGAACTATCCCTATCAGCTTTCTCTAATTCCCTTAATTTCAGCAATTGCAGCAGGGAATACAGTTGTCTTAAAACCGAGTGAATTATCTTTTAATGCTTCTTCTATAATTGCAAAAATATTAAACAGAGTATTTATCCCCGAAATTATTCGAGTAATTGTAGGTGGTGTTAAAGAAACTAAGGAATTGTTGGATTTGAATTTTGATAAAATTTTCTTTACGGGAAGTGTCCCTGTAGGAAAAATTGTTTATCAGGCAGCAGCAAAACATCTGACACCGGTTACTCTGGAACTCGGCGGAAAAAGTCCGACTTTTGTATTAGCTGATGCAAAAATTAAAATGACAGCCAAACGGATTGTTTGGGGAAAATTTTTGAATGCAGGACAAACTTGTGTGGCAACGGATTATATTCTGGTTGATAAAAAGATTGAGAAAAAACTGTTAGAAGAAATTAAAAAGCAGATCAGCATACAATTTCCGAATTTTGAAAACATTCCTGAAAATTACGTTCAAATTATAAATGAACGAAATTTTGATAGATTACTTAATTTAACAGATACCGAAAAAGTCTATGTCGGGGGAACTTACGACAAGGCAAAACGTATGATTCATCCTACAGTTTTGCATAATATTACTTTTGAAGATACTGCCATGAACGATGAAATTTTCGGTCCGATTCTTCCTGTTATTGCATATGATAACCTGGATGAAGCCATACATGAAGTTAAGAAACGTCCCAAACCTTTGGCTCTGTATATTTTTTCTTCTCATAAAAAAAGCATAAAAAAAATACATAAAGAAATTTCATTTGGCGGCGGTGCGGTTAATGATACCATTATGCATTTAACCAACCATAACTTATCTTTCGGAGGAACAGGTTCAAGCGGCATAGGAAATTATCACGGATATGCAGGCTTTCAAGCCTTTTCACACTTTAAAAGCATTCTGAAAAAGCCGTTTTGGTTTGAACCGAAGTTGAAATATGCTCCTTATAATGATAAGAAATTGAAGCGGTTAAAACGCTTAATGGGTTGATGAATTCTTTTGCAGAAGTTGGTGATTTTAACCTAAAATGAACGACTTCTTATTTTGGAAGAAACAATCTTAATCAACAAATACAAAAAAATTGGAAAAGATTAATTATTTTTTGTAAGTTTGTATATTAGACTTTACACTTACTTATCTGTAAAATGCTCTCAATCAAAATTTTTTTTGAAAACATCAACTTTACATTTGGCACAGAAAATTCTGACATTAAGCCAAGTAATATTATTATTTCAGAAAATCAAAATTTAACAGATAAAATTAAGAATAAAATTTTTATTTACAGTAGCCCTAAAAATGCTAATACTTCATTTTATATAATTGCAACACCTTTACCTGACAAAGATTTATTTGAAATAAGACGATTTATTTGGAACGAAAATAAATATGAATTATACTTTATAACAGAGACACAAAACTTAAAACTTTGTTATGCAAAAAGCAACCCAAGAGACAATGAATTTATAATTGATACTTTCAAGTTAAGCAAAACAGAAAAGGAAGAAATTGAAAAAATTAAGAAATGGAAATTTGATTCCGGTGCTTTTTGGATGGATTATTCTTTTTTTTTAGAACGAATAAAAAACAACAAAAGAATTGATAAAGAGCTAATTTTCACACTTAAAGAACTCAAAGCTAAATTAAAAGAAGAGTTAAAAGATAAAAGGGATAATTCAGATAAAATAGTTCAAGCTCTTATTGACAGAACTTTGTTTATTAAATTTCTTGAAGATAATTATATTATTAATTCTTTTTTCTATAATTTTTATTTTCCAAATTATTTCTCAAAAAAAGACACAGATTTCGGATTTAAAAAATTTCTGATAGAACACGATATTAATAAAATTAATATTTTGTTTGAGAAAATTAATGAAATTTTCAGTAATGTTCTTTTTGAAACACCTACAATCAAAAATGAATATTTAACAGGCAACAAAGTTTTAGATTTCATTTACCAAGCAATAAGCAAACAAAACTGGGATACCGGTCAATTATCTTTATTTGATTTTCGTTTTAATGTTATTCCGATTGAATTTATCAGTCATATTTACGAAGTTTTTCTTGAAGGAAAACAACTTGATGAAGGTATATATTACACACCCACAAAACTAACACAACTAATCGTAGATGAGGTAATTGACAAAGAAGGGAAAGTGCTTGATCCTGCATGTGGTTCAGGCATGTTTTTAATTTTAGCATTCAGAAAACTTTTAAAAATAAATACGCAAAAACAAAAAGCAAATGTTTCTGAAAAAATTAGTTATAAAATAAACATTCTAAAAAAATTTATTTTTGGAATTGAAAAGGATAATACTGCATGGAGACTTACTATATTTTCTCTATATCTTGAAATATTAAAAGGGTTGTCTGCAGAAAAAATTAATAAATATATAAAGCAAAAAATTGAAAAAGAAAAAGGCATTAATATATTTCCTGAATTTTCAGAAAATATAATCAACGGAAATTCTCTTGAAGTATGTGGGGAGAACTTACCACACAATACTGAATCATTCGATTTTATCGTAGGCAATCCACCATATTTTCAGATTAATTCAAATGATGAAGAAATAGAATTTATTAATAATTACAAGACAGAAATATACGGCAATATAATTAAAGCAACAGATGTTGTAGGCTACAATCAAATGTCACAGGCTTTTATGCTTAAAATTAAAGATTGGGCAAATGAAAAAACAAAATTTGGTTTCGTTTTAAACAGTTCGAATTTTTATAATGAAAAATCAGAAAAATTTCAAGATTTTTTCTTTAACTATTATCAAGTTCAAGATTTTTACGAGTTATCAAGAGTAAAAGACATTCTGTTTAAAAAAGCAAAAGAAAGCGTTGTTGTTACAATTTTCAATAATAAGAAAGTTGAAAACAACACAGTAAAATATTTTCCTGTTGATTTAGAACTTTTTTCTAAAACTTTTGATTTACTTATTATTCAAGAAGATAAAAAAATAAAAATTTTGCAGAGAGAAATTTTAAACAAAACAGTTAATCTACGAGATTTTTTAATTGGGAATGAATTTGATTTAAAATTGTTAGAAAAACTTTCTGACAATAAAAAATTAGAAGAAATCTTATTGAAAGATAAAAATTATAATAGTTTTCAAGGTGTAACACGTCATGAAAATAAAAAAATTGCTTCTTTTTTTAATATTCCTTTAAATAAATTTAATAAACTTTCAAGAAAAGAAAAGAATGTATATCATAAAACATATGATATGAACCATTACTTGAATGTTGAAAAATCGGCAAATTATAATACATTGTTTTTATATGATTATAATTTAATTAAAGAGTTTGTAATAAAAAAATTTGAAGGGTACACAAATATTGAATTAATTAATAAGGAAAACTTTCAAAGACCACGTAATCAATTTATTTACAGAGGGAATAATATTGTTTTCTGTAGAGTTGGCAAACGAATTAAAGCTGCATATTGCAATTATGATAAAGTTTTTTCAGTAAATATTTTTGGAGTAAAGTTGAATTCTCAACAATATTATTATTTGCTTACATCTCTCTTAAACTCCGATTTAATAAACTATTATATTAATTTAAAGTTTAAAAAAAGACCAAATGATAACTTACCACGTATTGACAAAGATGGTTTAAAACAAATCCCTATACCAAAAAAACCAGAAGAAGATTTGGTTGCCGAAATAACTAAAATAAGCCAACAACTTACCGAAGGCAAACAACAATACGAAGGAGAAACCAAAGAAAAACTAAATAATCTTATTTATGATTTATATGATTTAAGCTATCTTGAACGACAACGTATAAAAGACTTCTTTTCTACAAAAAAAGAGGCAGATAACAACGATTTAAAAAAATATGAAGAATCATTATACTATACACTTGAAATGTATTTTGATAAGAAACCGATTATTAAATTTTATGAAAATGAAAATTTAGGTTTTGATATAAGAATTGCAGCAGTTTATTTTAATGACAGTTATAAAGAAATGCCGTCAGAGAAGAAAGTTTACGGATATAAAATTCAAGAGATTTTAAAAACCACAGATGAAAAGTTCCTTGCAATGAGAGAAAAAGTGTTTGGAAAAGATTGTGTATATATAATCAAAGACAAACAATTTAAAAATTGGTCGGAAACAAAAGGATTTGAGGATGGTAAAAATATTTTAAGAAGATTGAGTTGATGAAATCATATATAAAACTTCCCAAACTAAAAGAACTTCCGGACAGCAGTATTGCAAAACGCAAATTATCAGATAGTGTATGGAAAGATTATATCTTCTTCATAATTCTAAAATATTACAAGGAAGTTAATGATAATGATATAATTGCAATAATTCAAGATGAAAACACAAAATTACGTTCGGAAATAGAAAAAAAATTAAAAGAACATATTGCAAATTGGTATAAAAGAATTAAAAGAACTGATAAAAGAACTGACAGTTGGGGATTTATTTTAAATTTAGAGCCAAGTTCCGAATGCTCTTATACCGGATTTGATGATTTGAAATTTCAACACAGCGATTGGGCTAATAAATATTTTGTTTTTGAAGCTAAAAATCTTGGAAAAACAAAAAGCATGTCATTTTCAAAATCTATAAAAGAATATATTTATATAAAAGAAAAAAACAGAGAAGACGGTGGTATGTATCGTTTTATGACCGGAAAATATGCTTGCGATATGAGTTTTGGAGGAATGCTTGGTTTCATCGTTGGAGAAACAAAAGAGAATGTTGTTAAAAGTCTGACAGAAGAAATTGAATTTATTTATGATAACAAAGAAATCGGAAAATTAACAGACAAAAAAATCATTTCATATTCGATAGAAAATAATAAAAATACATTCGACAGCATCCACAATAGGATTAACAACAAAACCGGTCAGAATGAAAAATTTACATTACACCATGTAATAATGGACTTCACAAGAAAAAGATAACAAAATCAATCCTTCCTCTCCGAACGTTTCCTCTCATGCTCATCCAATAAAATCTTCCGTAACCTAATAGATTTAGGCGTAACTTCAATGTATTCATCCTTTTTGATATATTCCATGCATTGTTCTAATGAAAATTTAATTGCCGGAGCAATGGATGATTTATCATCAGTACCGGAAGCTCTAACATTGCTTTGCTTTTTAGTCTTTGTGATATTAACCAAAATATCATCATCTCTGGTATTTTCTCCGATTACTTGCCCTGCATAAACTTCTTCTCCCGGGTCAACAAAAAATCGTCCGCGATCTTGCAATTTATCAATAGCATAAGGAATTGACGTTCCGGTGTGCATCGTAATCAATGAGCCTTTTTTGCGAGTTTCAATATTGCCTTTCCATGGTTCGTATGCTTTAAAACGATGTGCCGTTACAGCTTCTCCTTCGCTGACGGTAAGTATTGAATTTGCCATTCCAATTAAACCCCTTGCCGGAATACTGAACTCCAAATGCATGCGATCATTTTTGTTCTCCATATTCACAATTTCACCTTTCCGTTTGGTCACAATTTCAATTACTTTTCCGGAAAAAATTTCAGGAACTTGTATTGTTAACAATTCTACCGGTTCATGTATTACCCCGTTTACTTTTTTTGTTAAAACTTGCGGCTGTCCTAATTGAAATTCAAAACCTTCTCGACGCATAGTCTCAATTAATATTGATAAATGCAAAATACCTCTTCCGTAAACCAAAAATTTATCTGCTGAATCAGTATCTTCAACACGCAAAGCCAAATTCTTTTCAATTTCCTTATACAATCGGTCTCTTAAATGCCTTGATGTTACATACTTTCCTTCTTTACCGAAAAAAGGAGAAGTATTAATTGTGAACAACATACTCATGGTCGGTTCATCTACCTTGATGGTTTTTAAACCTTCCGGATTTTCAAAATCAGCAAATGTATCTCCGATTTCAAAATTACTTGGTCCTAATACGGCACAAATCTCTCCGGCATATATTTTTTCTCTCTTTACTTTTTCTTTGCTTAAGCCTTCAAACCTGAATAATTCCTTGACTTCTGATTTTTGAGTACTTCCGTCTTTTTTTACTACCGAAATTTTTTGATTCATTTCGATTGAACCTCGCGATACCCTGCCTACTGCAATTCTTCCGAGATAAGACGAATAATCCAAAGATGTAACTTGCATTTGTAATGTTCCTTCCTTCATTTCAGGTGCCGGAATATGGTCTAAAATAATATCCAATAAATAACTGACATCTGTTGCGGGTTTTTTCCAATCATCCGACATCCATCCGTCTTTTGATGAACCGTAAACTACAGGGAAATCTAATTGATTTTCTGTTGCATTTAAGCTGAACATTAGATCAAATACATCTTCATAAACTTCTTCGGGAGTGCAATTAGGTTTATCAACTTTATTGATTATAACCACAGGTTTTAAACCCAATTCTATAGCTTTTTGTAAAACAAAACGTGTTTGCGGCATAGGACCTTCAAAAGCATCAACGAGAAGTAAAACTCCGTCAGCCATATTCAGTACACGCTCTACTTCACCACCAAAATCAGAGTGGCCGGGAGTATCAATGATGTTTATTTTAACATCTTTATATCTTACGGAAACATTTTTTGAAAGTATTGTAATTCCTCTTTCACGTTCAAGATCATTGGAGTCAAGTATTAATTCTCCTACTTCCTGATTATCTCTGAACATATTTACTTGATGCAGTATTCTGTCAACTAATGTAGTTTTACCGTGGTCAACGTGGGCAATTATGGCTATATTTCTTAATTCTTGCATTATATTCTTTTGTTAAAATTTTGCAAAAGTAAGATATGATATATAACATGCAAATTAAAAAGCGAAGTTTATTAAGTTTGGGTAAGGAACTGTTAAGAAATAACTTTTACAATTTGATTTGTCATTGTCTTTTGTGAATCCTGAAAACATCAAGATTTACTTCATTGTCAATTCATTATTTATCATCCTGTAATTGTATTGCTGAATAAATGCCTTTATCAAATTTGTCATATCAGACTGTATATCAAGAGTTTTGCCGGTAAGGTTTTTTGTCAATAAAGGGTCGTTTATATAATCATAAACAGCA
>JAUVIG010000047.1 GCA_030592825.1 Chlorobiota bacterium
CGGGACACCGTTAAAAATAATATCCGGTTTATTATCTTTATCCAAGTCGCCAATCCATCGTATTGTTAAAAAATTACTTCTGTAAATATTGTTTAATTGAAAAAATCGTTGCTCTTTTCCGGTTTTTTTGTTCATCAAAATTAAACGATAGTTAGTATTTGCATTAAAATTTTTTATTGATTTACAAAGTAAGGTATAAGGGGTCTTATTGAGCTTAAATTGTATGCTTGAATCATTATTCATTATTTTATTTCTTGCAAAAGCTGTTTTTAATTTAATCAGACTGTCCGGATATAAGTGAGCCAATCCGCTAATCAAAAAATCGGGTGTTTTCTTTCCTGAATTTATGGTATATTCTGTTGCAGTAAAGCTTCCGCCGGGAATATCTTCCCCTTCATAAGTTTTGAGTTTTGCTTTTGCTGTACCGGCAGTTACGTAATATCCGTCTTCATAAATAAAAATAAGCGGCTTATCAAAAAAACTGCGATAATCGCTTGTCAGACTCATAGATCCTTCACCCGGTAATATTCGAACATTTGCCGAAGAATCAATTTCACCACCTTGTGCAGGCGGATATTTATCACTGTCTTCACCATTGTATTCCATTTTATTGTTTTCCATTACCAAACCGGAAACAGTAAATATTTCTTCATTTATTTCTATTCTGTTGAAATCTAT
This sequence comes from Chlorobiota bacterium, assembly GCA_030592825.1. Taxonomy (GTDB): domain Bacteria; phylum Bacteroidota; class Bacteroidia; order Bacteroidales; family JAADGE01; genus JAADGE01. Next base: position 679 of record JAUVIG010000047.1, read on the forward strand.
TCCGCAACAAGAATTATGATGAATATAATTCTCTGAGGCATAAAGATATTTACAATCCCTTGCGAAAATACCTTCTCTTCCGCATCCGTTAAGTTCACATCCGGTAATATATATTGAATCACATGCAGAAAACTTAATTACTGCACCCATGCATTCGTCAAGCACATTATGCCTTGCACTGATATTTTCAATTTTAACAATCCGGCAACTGTCAAAATGCAGAATTTCATTATACATATTAGTGCAAATTAATTGTACCGTACCTTTTCCTTTCACAGTAATATTTTCAATACCTTTAAATAAAATTGCTTCTTCAAACTTATATGTTCCGCTGTCAATTAATATAATGTCATTGTTCCCGAGTGAGTCCCTGATAATGTTTATAAGTTCTTTAATATTATTAACTTGCCATTTTTTTTGGACTGAATTAATATCATTGAACTGTGATTCTTGCGTTTTTGTTATTGAATTATTATTTTCACCAGTATTACAAGAATAAAATCCGAAAAAGAATATTAGATTTACAAACAGGATTGTTAAACTTTTTAGTTTCATAATATTTGAATTAATTATTTAATAATGGCAGAATTCAAGTTACAAATGCAAATTTTCTTTTATTAAGAATACGTACCTTACAAATATAGTTTTTATTGAGTAATTATATATGAACTTATTTAAATTTTTAGTGATTATTCTGCCGTTTTTGGTATAAGCTTTGAAATATAAATGTAATGAACAACAAACTTGATTATATTGAACTTATTTGCAAAATCAACCCTAATTTGCAAAAACATACAGATGTTCTAATTGCATATCTGACAGATATCGGCTTTGAAAGTTTTATGGAAACAGAAAAAGGCATTAATGCCTATATTGCTGAATGTCAATTCAATGAAAAGAATTTATTCGGTTTTGAGAAGCATTTTTCCGATTTTAAATTAAAATTTGAATATAGGATTATTGAAGATGAAAACTGGAATGAAAAATGGACTGAAAATTATTTTGAACCTATAATTTTCGGTACAGACTTGGTTGTAAGAGCATCTTTTCATAAAAATTTCCCTAAATCTAAAAAAGAAATTATTATAGATCCGAAAACAGCATTCGGTACAGGATATCATGCAACAACTTATATGTTGCTGGAAGAAATATTAAAATTGGATACTTCAAATAAATCAGTTTTGGATATGGGAACCGGAACAGGAATACTGGCTATATTAAGTAAAATTCAAGGTTCTGCATATACATTTGCTGTGGATAATGATATTAAAGCTGTAAAAAACACATCAGAAAACATATTGATTAATAATACCCCTGACATTGAGGTTGGACACGGAGATATTACAATCTTGAAAAATGAGAAATTTGATATTATCTATGAAAATATTTGGAAGAATACAGTAATTAATGATATGCCGATATTGGCAAAACATCTTAATTCCGGCGGGGTTTTGCTAACAAGCGGGTTTTATTATAAAGAATATGATGAGGTTAAGAGAACAGGGGAGGATGTAGGTTTAATATTTCAATACAGCAGAGAAAAAGACGGCTGGGCTGTTGTTAAATCTATGAAAGAATGAGTGTTGTTTTTAACGTGTGGCAAAAAAATGGGTTAATGATTTTTTTGCTTGTGTTAAAACCTTTTTTATTCTTTCACTATCTTTGTTGTAAACATTTCTTTATCAGTTTGAATGTTGATTATGTAAATACCTCTTTCAAAACTTGATAAATCGATTGTTTCATTTTGTTGTATTTCTGTTTTTTCAATTATGGTTTTGCCTGTTATGTCAGAAATTGAAATTCGTTGAATGTTGTTGTCTGCAAATTCAACGTTAATTATTCCACTTGTTGGATTTGGATAAAATGAAATTCCACTTTCGGATAAATTTTTAATTATGAGAGTATGATAATTATATACTTTAACATGACCGGCACAATTGCCACTTCCGTCATTCCAGTACGCCCCAACAGCAACTATTGAACCGTCAGAATTTAAACTTATTGAATATCCGGAGTGGTCGCCGGTTGCTTCACCGTCAATATCTAAACCTATTTGTTGCCATGTGCCTGCATTGTTTTGGTAAATTCGTACATGACCGGCATCAGAGCCGTTTCCGTTATTTTGGTGTGCCCCAACAGCAATTACCGAACCATCGGAACTTAAACTTACAAAATGACCTGATTGGTCTTCTTCTTCTTCACCGTCAATATCATCTCCTATCTGTGTCCATGTGCCCGCATTGTTTTGGTAAATTCGTACATGACCGGCACCGGAGCCGTTTTCATCATTTCCATGAGCTCCAACAGCAACTATTGAGCCGTCGGAACTTAAACACTTACCGAACATCCGGAGCGGTCTCCTTCTGCTTCACCGTCAATATCTTCCCCTGTTTGTGTCCATGTACCTGCATTGTTTTGGTAAATTCGTACATGTCCGGAATAAGTACCATTTCCGTCATTTCCGTATGCCCCAACAGCAACAACCGAGCCGTCGGAATTTAAATCTACTGAACATCCGGAGCGGTCTCCTTCTGCTTCACCGTCAATATCTTCCCCTATCTGTGTCCATGTACCTGCATTGTTTTGGTAAATTCGTACATGACCTGACGAATAACCGTTACCTCCATTCCAGTATGCCCCAACAGCAACAATCGAGCCGTCGGAACTTAAACTTACTGACTCGCCGGACATGTCACCTGTTGCTTCACCGTCTATATCTTCCCCTATCTGTGTCCATGTACCTGCATTGTTTTGAAAAATTCGTACATGACCGGAAAAAAGACCATTCCCGTTATTATTAAAAGCTCCAACAGCAACTATAGAACCGTCGGAACTTAAACTTACTGAACATCCGGACTGGTCGTTGGTTGCTTCACCGTCAATATCTTCCCCTGTCTGTGTCCATGTACCTGCATTGTTTTGGTAAATTCGTACATGACCGGCATTAGATCCGTTTCCGTCATTTGCGTATGCTCCAATAGCAATTACCGAGCCGTCGGAACTTAAACTTATTGACTGACCGGAGTTGTCGTACTCTGCTTCACCGTCAATATCTTCTCCTATCTGTGTCCATGTTTGTGCTTGTATTGTTATTAAGGATATAAGCAAACCTACTATAAGAAAGATACTTTTTTTCATCATGTTTAAAATTTTATTGTTTTTAACATTTGTAAACACGCAACTCAAATTTATTTATTGCGTAAATATTTGTTATGTACAAAATGTTTTCTGTAGTTCTGAATTGAATTTAAAAATTTTGATAAAGTAAAAAAGGCTGCTTTTAAGCAACCGTATCATTTTTTTATAATCAAATTAAACGGTCATTATTTCTTTTTCTTTTTCAGTTATGATGCTTTCAACTTTTTTTACATATTCGTCAATTTTTTCTTGAACTTGGTCTTCTGCACGTTTTTGTTCATCTTCTGAAAGGCCGTCTTCTTTCAATTGTTTGAACCCGTCTAATGCTTCTCTTCTTGCACCCCGAAGACTGATTTTACAATTTTCTTCTTCGGTTTTAACAAATTTAACTATTTCTCGTCTGCGTTCTTCTGTTAAAGGAGGAACATTAATGAGGATTCTTTCTCCGTTGTTTTGAGGGTTGAATCCGAGATTTGCTTTTTGAATTTCTTTTTCAATTACCGGTAACATTGATTTGTCCCAAGGCTGTACAATAATAGTTTGTGCATCCATTGTACCTACATTAGCAACTTGATTTAAAGGTGTTTTTTGTCCGTAATTCTCAACCGTTATTCCTGACAGCATGTGTGGATTTGCCTTTCCTGCTCTTAACTTTAAAAGTTCTTTTTGTAAATGTGTCAGAGAATTATTCAGGCTTTCTTCCAATATTTCAAAATGCATTTGAACATCTTCATTCATTGTTCCGAGTTTTAATTAATTTCTCACAAATGTAATTAATTTTCGGGAAAAATAATTTTTTATATGTTTAAAAAATTAATTATTGAAAGGTCAAATTGTGTAATAATTATTGCAGCTAAAAATAAATCGAAAAATATTTCTTTAAGAATTTTTCTGCCCGGATTATAGAAAAGTCGGCTTAAAGGAACAGAAAAAGCTATTAATGAAAAAACAACAGCAGAAGATTGAAATCCGGGGATTAAAAAATATATTAATGCAGATAATATAAAAAACATAAAAAACAAGCGTAAGTAATCTTGCACATAAGTTTCTGCAGATCTGTATTTTATAACAATATTCAATGTTGAAATAAAGGCTAAAAAGAATATATAGGCGAAACTTATCAGCAGTATTATATTAATTTCGGGAACATCTTCTTTAAAAGTGAACAGTTTAAACAAATCAAAAATTATATTAAAATCAGAGTTTATAAAATAAAATACAGAAATACTAATAAAATACGGAACTGACAGTCCTGCTACAGATGAGACCCACTCTCTGATATTTTGTGTTCTTAATATCATTAACCCTATAAAAATAATCGGAAAAAAGCAAATTGCTTTTAAGAAGAAAAATGAGGAAATTGAGACAAAAAACCCAATATTAAACACTTCAAATAATGCTGTTTTTTTTCTTAAAGTATTAAATAAAATATTTAACGCAATTAAGAAAAATGTCATAGATATTAAAACAGGTAAAACATCCGTAAATTTTATACTTATGCCTAATACAAACAAGAAAATAAATCCGTGTAAATAACTTATTGTCTTAAACAGTTTTATATTAAGAATGATTTGAGAGAAAAAAATTGAATTAAGGGTCAGAAAAAGACTGATAAGAATTCTATAGGCAAGAAAATAATATTTTCCGTTGAATATTCCTGTGAAATATTTATAAACTAATGTTTGATTTTCTGAACTAAATCCTGTTATAGTTTCATTGGAAAGGTTTATTGCAAATAATACAGCAATAACAGGAAAAAGAACTATAATCAGCAGATTTTTTGATTTGAAGAATCTTAACATTGATTATTTTTAACAAAAAAACAAGTTCAGAGCCGGTTGAACTTGTTTTTGAAAACTTAATAATTCTACTTTGTTGCAGCCCATTTTCTGATTTCAGTCCTGAACCATTCGTCAGCTTCATCAGTCCATTTAAAATTATCACGAATATAAGCCATTGTGTCTTTTTCAATGTCTGTATATTTACCTGCATCTTTTACTTCAGCCATTAATTTTTCGGCATCAGCCAAGGATATTCTGCCGTCGCCTTGTCCTTTTATTAATTTTTCTGCTGTTTCAAGAAGTTCTCCGTCATATTTTTTGCCGTCAATTTCTTTGTAATAACTCATAGTATTTTTTTTAAAATTTATATTTATCAGATTTCAAAAGTATGAAATTTTATAAAATAAAAAAGAGATTTACTATTTTTTGTAGTGACCGGTAGTATTTTTGTTAGCACATGTCGTTTTTATGTAGTGAATGACAAAAAAGAAATTTTGGAAGTCCTATGCTTGTTGCTTTAAAATATATCATCAGGATGACTGAATAAGCCTTTAATACCGGAACAAATATTTAAATAAAAAATTGTTTGCAATGTATTTTTTATGATTTTTCAACAATTACTGTAAGAAAAAATATTTAATTTTTCCCTTTCAACATCGGCACAAAAACAAATTTTCCAAAGCTTTCTTCTTGAAATTCGTTTTCAGATATTTTTGTAACTTTTAACATATCTTGAGAACCACTCGGACCAATCGGTGCAACCAATATTCCGCCGATTTTAAGTTGTTTCAACAATTCTTGAGGAATTTCCGGGGCTCCGGCAGTAATAAGAATTTTATTGAAAGGAGCATATGTAGGTAAACCTTTGTAACCGTCACCGAAATATGAAAAGGGAAAATAGCCTAATTTTTTTAATAATAATTGCGAAGATTTATAAAGTTCTCTTTGCCTTTCAATTGTAAATAAATTCGCTCCCAACTCAAGCAATATGGCTGCTTGATAACCTGAACCCGTCCCGATTTCTAATACCTTTTCACCTTTTTGAACATCAAGTAAAGATGTTTGAACAGCAACAGTATAAGGCTGGGAAATAGTTTGGTCAGCTGCAATCGGGAATGCATTATCTTGATATGCTCGTTCTTCAAAACCCTTTGCCATAAAAAAATGGCGAGGAACTTTCATAACAGCATTTAATACATTTTCATTTGTTATTCCTTTCCTTCTTATTCCTTCGATTAATCTTTTCCTTAATCCTTTATGTTTATATGAGTCAAGCATTTGTATTAATTCTCTTTATTGCAAAGTTAATATTTTTTTTTTCTTGAAAAATTTAAAAAAAATTGTCTTTTTTTACAATCAATATTGTTATTTTGCGTTTATATTTTTATACAGCTATATTTTTAACGCTGATTTTTTTCTTCAAACTTACATAATTTTTGAGTTTTAATGAACAGGAAACTTCAAACAATAAAATATATCGTTTCAGATTATGTAAGTGCAGCCGGAGCTTGGTTTTTATTTTATCTTTTCAGAAAAGAGTATATTGAATCTGCAAATTACGGTTATAATATTGCTGTTGAATATAATTTGAGTTTTTTCATAGCATTATTAGGACTCCCTCTTTTTTGGTTAATGATTTATTCTTCTTTCGGTTATTACAGATCTGTTTATCGAAAATCAAGATTACAAGAGATCGGACAAACCTTTATTACTTCTTTAATTGGAGTTATCATTATCTTTTTTGTCTTAATATTAGATGATGTTGTTTTTTCATACAAAGATTATTATTCATCTTCAGGAACTTTATTTGTATTACATTTTATCCTTACTTATATACCGCGATTAACGATTACAAGTATCACAAAAAATAATATTGAAAAAGGTAAGATTGGTTTTAATACATTATTGATAGGCAGTAACGGAAAAGCTTTAAACCTTTATCAAAAACTTACTTTGCAGGAGGAAAAGTACGGATACAATTTTATAGGTTTTATCAACATTAACAATAAAAAAGACTCTGTTTTAAATAAACATTTGAAACATCTCGGAAGTTACGAGAATCTTGTTGACACTATAAATTCACATAAAATTGAAGAAGTAATTATTGCTATAGAGTCTTCAGAACATAAAGAAATTGAGAAAATACTAAAAAAACTTCAAAGAGTTGATGTTATTACAAAAGTTATTCCCGGTTTGTTCGATATCTTGACAGGAAAAGTCAGGATGTCAAGTTTCTTGGGCGCACCACTGATTATTATTTCTCATGAATTAATGCCGGCTTGGCAAGAAAGTGCTAAAAGGATTGTTGATGTTGTAGCTTCAATAACAGCTGTTACTTTATTAATACCGGTATATTTATTTATTTCAATTGGAATAAAATTTTCTTCAAAAGGTCCTATATTGTTTAAACAAGAAAGAATAGGCCTTGATGAAAAGCCTTTTACAATATACAAATTCAGGTCGATGTATATTGATGCAGAAAAAAACGGTCCGCAATTATCATCTGAAAATGATAAGAGAATAACTTATTTCGGTAAATTTATAAGACGAACACGATTAGATGAAACGCCTCAATTTTTTAATGTTTTGCAAGGTAATATGTCATTAGTCGGGCCAAGGCCTGAAAGACAATTTTATATTGATAAAATCACGGAGAAAGCTCCTCATTATATGAATCTGTTAAAAGTGAAACCGGGAATAACATCATGGGGACAAGTGAAATTCGGCTATGCAGAAAATGTTAAAGAAATGATTGAGCGCTTAAACTATGATATCTTCTACATTGAAAATATGTCTCTTTATTTAGATTTTAAAATTCTGATTCATACAATTTTGGTTGTTCTTAAGAGAGCCGGAAAATAATCACTATATTTGCCTTTCCATAATAATTCTAAAAAACGTTTCAAATGACCTTGAAGAAATATAAATTTTATAATAATATAACAGCTTGGGTTATTTTTTTTACAGCTCTGATTACTTATTTTCTGACAGTAGAGCCAACTGTAAGCTTGTGGGATTGTGGAGAATTTACGGCATCTTCATATAAATTAGAAGTAGGGCATCCTCCCGGAGCGCCCTTGTTTATGTTATTGGGGAGATTTTTTTCTCTGTTTGCTCCTACGATAAATGAAGTTGCATTAATGAACAATTATGTATCAGTTTTGTCTTCAGCATTTACAATTCTGTTTTTATTTTGGACTGTAACATATTTTGCAAAAAAATTAATTGTTAAAAATGATAAAATATCCGTTTCAAGCACAATTGCGATAATGGCAAGCGGTTTTGCAGGGGCATTGGCTTATACTTTTTCCGACACCTTTTGGTTTTCTGCTGTTGAGGCTGAAGTTTATGCAAACTCATCATTATTTACAGCTGTTGTTTTTTGGTCAATATTAAAGTGGGAATCAATTTCTGATGAAAAATACTCTAATCGTTGGTTAATCTTTATTGCGTATATGATGGGATTGTCTATTGGTGTTCATCTGTTGAACTTATTAGCAATTCCGGCAATTGTTTTTGTTTATTATTTCAAAAAATATAAAGTAACTGATAAAGGAATTTTTTACGCATCTTTATTATCGGTTGTTTTGGTAGCATTCCTAATGTACGGAATTATTCAGGGATATGTCTTATTAGCTTCAAAGTTTGAATTAATGTTTGTAAACGGATTCGGGCTCGGATATAACAGCGGTTTATTTGCATTTATCATAATTACTGTTGGCGGATTAATATACGGAATTTATTATTCTTTAAAAAAGAAAAAGGTAATATTGAATACAATTTTTACAGGGGTTACTGTGATTCTTATAGGATACTCTACATTCTCAATAATTATGATTCGATCAAATGCAAATCCGCCGATGGATGAGAATAATCCCGAAAATGTTTTTTCTTTATTATCTTATTTAAACAGAGAGCAATACGGGTCAAGACCTTTACTTTACGGACAACATTATGATACTGATTTTGAAAGAACTTCAAACGGAGAAGTAAAATCAAAACCAAGGTACACATATATTCCTTTTGAGGGAAAATATATGAAGACAGAAAAAACTAATCCTGAATATATTTATGATTCTGACGGTAAAACTATATTTCCCAGAATGTACAATAGAGACAAATTGCATATATCAGCATATCAATTATGGGGTAATGTTACACCCGGAGAGAAACCGACTTTTGGGAATAATGTAAGATTTTTCTTTTCTTACCAATTAGGACATATGTATTTCAGGTATTTTATGTGGAATTTTTCCGGGCGACAAAATAATTTACAATCACACGGGCAAATTTTAAAAGGCAGGTTTATTACCGGAATTAATTTTATTGATAAATTAATGATTGGAGATCAAACTGATTTGCCCCAAAGGATGAAAAATGATAAAAGCAGAAATGTTTACTATATGCTGCCTCTGCTATTAGGGCTTATTGGATTGTTCTTTATTTACAAAAAAGACAAAAGAAGTTTTATAATCATATTTTTATTGTTCTTTTTCACGGGCATAGCTATTGTTTTTTATTTAAATCAAACACCATATCAACCAAGAGAACGCGATTATGCTTATGCGGGATCATTTTATTCTTTTACTATATGGATAGGACTTGGAATTGCTGCAATATATAATTTTCTTAAAACTAAAATAAATTTAAAAATTGTACTGCTTTTAACCAGTTTGTCTGCAATACCTGTACCTTTAATAATGGCTGTTCAAAATTGGGATGATCATGATCGATCCGGAAGATATACGGCAAGAGACATGGCAAAGAATTATTTGGATTCTTGTGAAGAAAATGCGATTTTGTTTACATACGGTGATAATGATACATTTCCTCTTTGGTATGTTCAAGAAGTAGAGGGTTACAGAACAGATATTAAGGTTGTAAACTTAAGCCTTCTCGGAACAGATTGGTATATCAATCAAATGCGAACACAAACATATGATGCATCACCTGTACCTTTTAAAATGGATCATAAACTATACAGGGAAGGAGTTAGAGACGCGGTATATGTAATGGATAATCCGGAAGTTTATATTAATGAAAAATATCTGTCAAATGAGATTAAGTACAAAGGAAATTTTAATGATATAAAAAATCAACTTTTACAAATTTTGAAAAACTCACAATATCCGAATTTAAATTCAGAAGAATTTAATGTAATACAGGAAAAAATAGTGAGTTTTAAACCATTGGAATTTGCAGCGATAATAAGTAAACTTTCTGATACTGATTTTATAAATAAGTATAATATTAAGCAACAGGATGTTGATGAAATATTTTCGTTAACCCAAATATTCTTGAAAAAGATTTCTGAAGAACATTTGCCTTTAACTAATGCCATGGATTTTGTTGCTTCTGATAAGAGAAGCACAAAGTTATCTGCAGGAACCGATGATGAGATCAATTATATACCTTCTAAAAAATTGTCGTTAAATGTTCCTTGGCCTAAAGTAGCAATGAGTTCTACTTTCACGGCAGAAGAAATGAGTAAATTTGAAAAAAATATCAAATGGACATTAAGCAGCACATATATCTTTAAAAACGGTTTGGCCGTTTTGGAAATTATTGCTCGTAATAATTGGGAAAGGCCGATCTATTTTGCAACAAGCGTTCCTTATAATAATTATTACGGATTAAAAAAATATTTCAGATTAGAAGGTTTTGCTTACCGACTTGTTCCTTATAAAAATGAAAATTCATACGGATATGTTAATACCGATATTCTGTATGATAACTTAATGAACAAATTTCACCGGGGACGAATGAATGAGGATGATGTTTATATTGATAACTTTAATTTGAGGAACTTCAGAGTTATGGATATAAGACAGACTTTTGCTTTGTTAGCCCATGAACTAATTAAAGAAGAAAAAAATGAAAAGGCTGTGAAAGTATTGGATAAATGTATTGAATTGATGCCTGACAATAAGATACCGTATGATTTTAAAATGTTTGAAATTGTTAATCTTTATTATCAAACAGGAGAATTTGAAAAAGCTAACCGGATTGTAGAAATTTTAACAGAAGCTTACAAAGAAGAATTGAAGTATTACAACGGTTTCAGCGATAGGTTTAAAGCAAAAGTAATATCAAATAAATCTGAAGTATTAAATTATATTAATGAATTTATAAAACTTACAGATAATTATAAACAAGATAAACAAAAATCAAATTTACTGATATTATTATCAATTTACGGGTAATAAAAAGATTTTAAAATGATAAATCAAGATAAGTTTAACACTCTTGAACAAAAAAATAAAGAAGCTCTGAAAGGCGGAGGAGCAGAAAGAATTAAAAAACAACATGATAAAGGCAAATTTACTGCCCGAGAAAGAGTAGATCTTCTCATTGATAAAGGCTCATTCCAAGAACTCGGACGGTTTGTTACACATCGTTCTCAAGATTTCGGATTAGATAAAAACATACCCTTGGGTGACGGAGTTGTTACCGGATACGGAACCGTAAACGGACGTTTGGTTTATGTATTTTCACAAGACTTTACAATTTTCGGAGGTTCTTTGGCTGAAGCGCATGCTGAAAAAATTGTAAAGATCATGGATTTAGCTGTGAAAAACGGTGCACCTGTTATCGGATTGAATGATTCCGGAGGAGCAAGGATACAAGAAGGGGTTGTTTCTCTCGGAGGTTATGCTGATATTTTTTACAGAAATACATTAGCATCAGGAGTTGTGCCGCAAATATCTGCAATTATGGGTCCGTGTGCGGGTGGTGCTGTTTATTCTCCTGCAATAACGGATTTTAATATTATGGTTGAAGGCTCTTCATATATGTTTGTAACCGGACCCAATGTTGTAAAAACAGTAACACACGAAGAAGTTACTTCTGAAGAATTAGGTGGTGCAAGTGCACATTCAACAAAATCGGGTGTTGCTCATTTTACGGCAACTGATGACCTTGATGCAATTGAGCAAATAAAAAAATTGTTAAGTTACCTGCCTCAAAATTGCGAAGAAGTAAGCCCGGAAATACCCTGTGATACACTTGATGAGGCTAATCCCGAGTTAAATTCCGTTGTTCCCGGAAATCCCAACGAACCTTATGATATCAAAGATGTTATTTGCAAAATTATTGATATAAAAAGTTTTTTTGAAGTTCATAAAAATTATGCTCCTAACATAGTTGTCGGATTTGGGCGTCTCGGCGGAAAAAGTATAGGAATTATTGCCAATCAGCCTATGTATTTTGCCGGTGTATTGGATATTGAATCTTCAAAGAAAGCTGCCAGATTTGTAAGGTTTTGTGATGCATTTAATATTCCTTTATTGGTATTTGAAGATGTTCCGGGGTTTTTGCCCGGTACAGATCAAGAATGGAGGGCAATTATTACTAACGGTGCAAAATTATTATATGCTTTTTCAGAAGCAACTGTACCAAGAATAACCGTTATCACAAGAAAAGCTTATGGTGGTGCTTATGATGTTATGAATTCAAAACATATAGGAGCCGATTTGAATTTTGCTTGGCCCACAGCTGAAATTGCTGTTATGGGAGCAAAAGGTGCAGTAGAGATTATCTTCAGAAAAGAAATTTCAGAAACAAAAGACCCCGAAAGCAAACTGAAAGAAAAAGAAAACGAATATAACAATATGTTTACAAATCCGTATATTGCAGCAGCAAGGGGATATGTTGACGAAGTTATTAAACCTGAAGATACAAGAAACAGATTGATTCGAGCTTATAAAATGCTTGAAAATAAAGTTGATAAATTGCCGAAAAAGAAGCACGGGAATATTCCTTTATAAAAAAAGGATGCTTTTTAACATCCTTTAAATTTAATTTCTTATTTCTTTTCCCAAACCCAAGCATCAATATTGCCGTGTTTCGATTGGAAGTTTGTAAAGTAATTTTGAGCTTCTTTTGCAGAGTCGAAATTTCCTATTGATAAACGATATCTGTTCATATGAGCTACGTGAATAATATCGGTGCTGATACCTTTACGAGCAAATCTTTTTTGTTCACTTTGAGCAGCTGATTGAGATGTAAGGCTTGAAATAATGATGTAATATCTGCCGCTGTGACCGGAACTTGGATTTTCATTAACCGTTACATCTACAGTTTCATTATTATCGCTTGTTTCATCTGTATAATTTTCAACATCTTCATTATTAGATTCTGCTTCATCTACATATTCATCAATTTCTTCGGTTGAACTTGTGTCCGTAATATTTTCCGTATCAACGGCTTGGGTGTCTGCGTCATGAACAACATCCGGAATAACATCATATTTTCCGGAATCATCGCTATTGAATAGTCCTGCAATTTTTTCTTTTGCAAAGCTTAGTTTTGTAACAGAAAAACTGTATCCTTTATTCCAAAGATCAGGTTTGAAAAAATATATTGCTGCTAACATTATACCAATGGCAACTATTGGAATAACAACTGCTAACCATTTTCTTTTTTTCTTTGGTTTTTCTGAAGTTGATTTTGTTTGAACAGGTATTTCTTTTTTAACCGAAGGTGCTTTTTTTATCGGTGGTGCCTCTTTTACCGGTGGTGATTTCTTTATCGGTTGCTTTTGTTCTTCTTTAACTTCAGTCTTTTTTAAGGGAGTTTTTTCTATAGGTTGTTTTCGTTCAATCGGGGGAGATTTCAGATTATTTTGTTTAGTGATTGTAACAGGAGGTAAACCGAAAGAATCTAAGAGAAGATTATCATCAGACAAGTATGAAAAATCAATTTTACCGTCAGCACTTTGCTTGAAAGATCCCAGGTCTTTAAATTCAACAGTTTTACCGGCTGCCAATTTTGATTTTATTGTCTTTACATATTCTTCAATTTGTTCCTTGGCATTATCAATAGAAATTCGTTTTTTTTCAGCCATATATTTTATCAAAAGACCTGCATCTTCTGTAATATTTTGATCAAAAACAACGATCTTAAACGGCGGTTTCATTACCTTGGTTTCCTTATCAATACTTGCAGATATTTGTTTCGTTGTAAATACTCCGAAATCACCGAGTATCACTCTCTCATTTGTTTTTAA
>JAUVIG010000576.1 GCA_030592825.1 Chlorobiota bacterium
ATTTACTGCAATAAGTGGTTTTCTTTTTGCAAGTTATATTACATATATTGACCCGACAAGTTTTAATTTAGATGAAGCAATATTTATAATTTCCGCTGTATTAATAGGCGGAACAGGGAATATTAAAGGCCCGGTAGTCGGAGCAATTTTTGTTGTGCTTTTGCCTGAATTGTTACGTTTTGTGGGTTTGCCGGACAGTATTGCTGCCAATATGCGAATGATTATTTACGGATTAACTTTAATTGTTTTAATGATGTTCAGAAGTCAAGGAATTGCAGGAGAATATAAAATCTAAATTCGGCAAAATTTGTATTCTGAAAAAAATATTATGAACTCAATATTAGACATAAAATCAATATCAAAAAGTTTTTCCAAAGGAAGAAAAATAAACGGCAACGAAAAACAGCAAGTTTTAATCAACAAATTAAACTTAACTGTTGAACGAGGGAAGGTAACAACACTAATCGGGGGCAACGGAACAGGCAAAACAACTCTTTTTAATCTTATTTCAGGCTTTTTAGATGCAGATGAAGGCAATATAATTTTCAAAAACAGTAAAAAAACTACTTTAACCGGAATGCCGTCACATAAAATTGAACAACTCGGTATAGGTCGTTTATTTCAAGATAATCATATTTTTCCGGAACTTACTGTTTTTGAAAATATGATTATTGCATATAAAGACGATTTTGGCGAATTACCCCTTGAAGTCTTATTTAAAGCAAGAAAAAGTAAAAAAACAGAAAAACAAAGAGAAGAAAAAGCAAAACAAATACTTGAAATGCTTTTTGGAAAGAAAAATGAATTTTGGCAAAAAAGGAATCATCTTGCAAAAAATATGTCGTACGGACAACAAAGGCTTCTCGGTTTAGCACGTTTATTTATGTCAAATTATAAATTAGTTTTATTAGATGAACCAACTGCCGGAGTGAACATAAAATTAAATGATACTATTGGTGAGATTATAAAAAAAATGGTGCTGGAAAATGATATTACAGTTTTTTTAATTGAGCACAATATGCGTTTTGTAAAACAAATTTCCGATACCTGTGCATTTATAAATAACGGGGAAATTGAAATATCAGGAACACCCGAAGAAGTTATTGCAAACGAAAATGTCAGAAAAAGCTATCTCGGAACATAATTACATGCAGATTTTCATAATTTTCTGCCTTATCTCTGAAATCAGCAAGAGAAAAACATAAATAATGACAGAAACACAAAATACAGAATTTAAAGAAACATGGAAGGATGACTACATGCATACACTATCTGCTTTTGCAAATACAGACGGCGGTGTTTTGATAATCGGAAAAAATGACAAAGGAGAAACAGTCGGTATAAACAATGTCAAATATTTACTCGAAAACTTACCTAATAAAATCAGTCAAAAACTCGGTATATATCCAAGCATAGAATTAAGTGAAGAAAACAATAAACAGCTAGTTGAGATACACATAAACACCTACGATGTTCCAATTTCTTTTAACGGGAAATATTATATTCGCAGAGGAAGTACAACACAACAACTTACCGACAAAGAACTTAACCGATTTTTATTACAAAAAAGCAGAACATCTTGGGAAAGTTTACCTGAACATAATGCAACAATTGATGATATTGATGAAAAAACTATTGAAAAATTCAAAAATCTTGCAAAAAAACGTGTTCTCGGTATCGAAAACGAAGATACAAAAACAATTATCAGCAAATTAAGGCTTACAGATGAAAAAGGTAATCTAAAAAGAGCAGCAATTTTATTATTTGCCAAAGATCCTCAAAAATACTATATCAGTTCATATTTCAAAATAGGCAGATTTACAAGCCTTACAGATATTGTTACTGACGATGTTATTGAGGGTAACTTATTTTCACAACTAAATAAAGTATTGGAAGTTTTACGTGCAAAATATTTACGAAATATTATTTCCGGTTACGATGAAAACTGGGTAAGAATTGAAGATTTAGAATATCCTTACGAAGCTATAAGAGAAGCTGTAATAAACACCTTAATACATAAAGATTATTCAGGCAGTCATGTGCAGATGCGAATTTATAATAATGAAATAAATTTGTGGAACTCCGGTGCATTATTAGAAGACCTTACGCCCGAAAAACTTAAGGGAAAACATAAATCGGTACTTCGTAACGAACTTATTGCTAACACATTTTACAAAGCCGGACTGATTGAAGCATGGGGGCGAGGTACAATTAATATTATTAATGAATGTAAAAAAGCAAATTTACCCATACCTGATTTTAATGAAAACACTAACGGTTTTGAAATTATTTTTTATAAGGATAAGTTTAATGATGAATTTTTGATTGAATTAGGACTAAACGAAAGACAAAAACAAATAATTAAATTCTTAACAGAAAACCCCAAAATTACAAGTTTAGAATATTGTAATAAATTTAATATTACCAAACGCACAGCAAATCGTGATTTAAAACAATTAATTGAATTAAAAACTATTGTCGCAAAAGATGATGGCAAAAACACTTACTACCAACTAATTAGAAAATGAAAAATAATACAATGTCGCGAATATGTCGTGAAAATGTCGCGAATGTCGCGAATAAAATATTTTAAAAAAAATTGGAACAAGAGATAAAATTCTC
>JAUVIG010000262.1 GCA_030592825.1 Chlorobiota bacterium
AGTGAAGTTTGGAGTTTTACAACTGAACCGGAATCTTTAGATGCTCCCGGTCTGATCAGCCCTGTTAACGGTGCTGTAAATCAACTAATTGAACTTACACTTGATTGGAATTCAGTTTCCGAAGCAACAAGCTATGAGTATCAATACAGTACAGATATTGCTTTTTCAACATATGAAAACGGAACAACTTCAAATACAGAAGTTATGATATCAGGATTGGAATATGAAACTGAATATTTCTGGAGAGTTCAAGCTACTGACGGCAGTCTGTTTTCGGAATGGAGTGAAGTTTGGAGTTTTACAACTGAACCGGAAATATTTGTTAATTCGATAACTGAAAAAGATATTAAAATTTTTCCTAATCCTGTTAACGGTCATTTATATATAAATTCAAGCTTAAATATTAAAGGCGTTTCTGTTTATAATATTATCGGAAAGAAAATGTTTGAGGAAAATATTATTAAATGCAACTATATCCTTAACACATCTGATTATCCGGAAGGAGTTTATATTATAAATCTAATATTTGAAAACAAGCAAATTTCAAAAAAACTCATTGTAAAACATTGAAAAATTTAATTTGCTGATGATATAAAGGCAGCAAAAAAATAATATGTATAATTATTTAAGACCGGTGTCTTTTTGACATTGGTCTTTTTGGTTCTAATGTTATTTTACCGAACGAAATTAATAGATTCCAAATTATAAGCAACAAATCTCAAACCTGCCTACAGACGGCAGACGGATTTGTTTTTTGAATATTGATATTTGTTATTTTTGCTTCATCCACTACTTTATTCTGATAACAAATCAATATATTTCTTGATAACATCATTCGGAACAGCAACAGCCAAATTATAATGAATAATTTTCCAACCCTTTTTCTTATACAATAGAACTCCTGATCCTCTGCACTCTCCCATCCAAGTATCCAAAGTCTCTTCAAACCAAGCCGTTTGATAATTCTCACTGAAATAGACAGTTCTGTTTTTAGGTTTAAAATCCCAAGCTTTGCCTTTATCAAAATAAGGTTTACAAAACTTATAAAACTCATCTTTTGTCCAGCGTTCGCTTGCATCTGTTCCGAGATATACAGCATCATCAGCCATTTTGTAAAAATAGTTTTCTAAATCTGCATCTGTGGCAGCTTTGTGCCAGTTATCCATTAGTTGGTTGATAATTTTTTTCTGCTCGTTTAATTCAGTCTCTGAGAATACAATTGTTCTTATATTGCAGGCAAAAGAACTAATTGTGAAAATGATTAGAAAAATTCCGATTTTAGTCATTTTGTTTATTTGGAGATTTGTTCAATTAATTTTTTGTCAAAAATATACTTTGCAATTAGGGAGAAGTTTTTTTATTTTTTCCTTTTCTAAATCATTTAATTTATTCTTTTTAATGTTAAGATATTTTAAATTCTTTAAATTACCAATTTCATTTGGTATTGACTCAATTAAATTGAATCTTATATCTAATTCTTCTAAATTATTTAAATCTCCAATACTGTTTGGTATTCTTTCTATATTATTAAATCTGATATTTAACTCAATTAAGTTTTTTAATTTATAAATATCATCTGGGATAACTTCTAAATTATTGAATTCCAAGTTTAATGTTTGTAAATTTATTAAATTGCAGATTTCATCAGGAATATAATTTAATCTGTTATATTTCAAATCCAAATGTTCAATATTTATTAATTTCCCAATTTCTTTAGGAATATGGAACATTGAATCAGTTTTTAAAGTTAATGATTCTAAATTTGGAACTAAACTTAAATTTGTAAATAATTCATTATAATTTGTTTCTTTTGTAATAGTAATTGATAATTCATCAAGTTTGATAAGATTTTTTATCTCATTTGGAAGTGTTAAAATCAGATTATTATTTAAATCCAAACTCCTCAATTTTTTCAAGTTCCCAATTTCGTTAGGCAATACCGATAAATTGTTTGATGATAAATAAAGACGGTCAAGCTGTATGTTCTCACCAATTTCTTTTGGTAAGAATTTTATTTTATTATTCTCACAAGATAAAAACTTTATTTTTTTTAGATTTCCAATTTCAGAAGGAAGGTAAGATATTTCATTATTACTAATATGCAACCATTCAATATTAATTAGATTCCCTAACTTAGGATTTAAAGTTGTAAGAAGGTTCTTATCTAACGTAAGCTTCTTTAATTTAGTTAAATCCCATAAATTTTCAGGTAAATCTGATAATTTATTTCCATTTAATAATAAAACCTCTAAATCTTTAAGATTACCAATATCTTCTGAAATTACTGAAATTCTGGTTTTGGCTAAACCAAGTTCCTTTAGATTCGTTAAATTCCAAATTTCATTTGGTAAAAAATATATTTTGTTATATGTTAAATCTAATACATGCAAATTATGAAGTTCTCCAATTTCACTAGGAATTGATTTTAAATTATTTCTGTCAATACAGAAAACAATCAGTGAGTCTAAGTTTTTTATTTTGGGAGATAAATATGAAATATTATTTTGACTTAAAATCAGGACTTTTAATTGGTTGTTATCAAAAATATTATCATTGATTTCTTCTAAGTCTTTTAAGGTTAAATCAAGTGCTTCAACATCTTTTGAAATAAAATTAATTTTATTAGATAATAAATACTCATTTCCATTTTTATCAATATAAAAAAAGTTTGTATCTTTTCTTGCTTCTACTAATCCCCTTACACCTACTGAAACAGCTTCATCATACTTATAATCAATGATCAATTTACCTGTCTCATTAACATATCCATATTTACTATCCTTTTCAACAGGTGTTAATTGAGATAACACATTGCTAAAAAGGAAAATTAATAAAATTACGAAATAGTATTTATTCATATTTTAATTTTCATTATATAATCCCTCTATTTGCTCTCTATATTTTTCAATAACAACTCTTCTTTTAAGTTTTAGGGTTTGTGTTAACATTCCGTTTTCTATTGTAAAATTTTCATCTGTAAAGATAAACTTTTTAGGTATTTCATAGTTCCCGTAATTCCCTTTCAAGTTCTTCTGTATTTCAAAACTCATAAATTCCTGAACAATAGGCGAATGAATTAATTGGTCAACTGTAGTTATCATTTTTAGTATTTTGGCAGTCTTTTCTAAAACTGCACAATCCGGAATTACAATACATATATTGTATGGTTTTCCATCGCCGTAAATCATTGCATTTTCAACATAAGGCAATAAACGAATATCTTCCTCCGGTGCTGAAGGGAAAACATATTTACCGTTTTCCAATTTATACTGCTCTTTAAATCTTCCGGTAATAAAAACATAACCGTCTTCGTCAATTGTTCCTCTGTCACCTGTTTTTAACCAACCGTCTTCTGTGAAAACTTCTTTTGTGGCTTCAGGTTTATTATGGTATCCTACCATCAAGTTCGGCCCTTTAACTTGTATTTCACCGTCTTCACTTTTATCATCAATCATTGAGCGATCTATTCTAACTTCTATAAATTCCAAAGGAGAACCTACACTACCCGGTTTGTTTAATTCCGGGCTGTTCATTGTAATTGCCGGAGAAGTTTCACTTAAACCGTAGCAGTCATAAACAGGCAGTCCGATATCTGAAAAGAAATAAGAAATTTCATTATTCATTTTTGCACTTGCAGTAACGGAAGCAATTAATTTGCCGCCTAATTTTGCTTTAATTTTTGAGAATACAAGTTTATTTCCGATTTTTAATTTTAATTTTGTTCCGAAATCAACTTTCCCTTTTTGCTCACGATATTTTTTTGCAGCATTAACTGACATCACAAATAATTTCTTTTTAATACCGCCGGCTTCATTCATTTTTGTCCAAATTCCGTTGTAAATCTTATTAAAAACACGAGGAACAGCAATTAAAAAAGTAGGTTGAACTTTCAGTAAGTCTTCTGCCAATGTATCAACATTTTCCATAAAACCGATTGAACCACCTGCAAAAAACCAGTTGTATAACTCGGCTGTTTGTCCGTAGCTGTGCGCCCAAGGAAGTATTGATAAACTTCTTGAAGTTTCATTTAATAAATTACTGTATCTTTGAAATCCTGCTCTTGCATTTGAAACAAAATTTCCGTGAGTTAATAAGACACCTTTCGGATCATCGGTTGTGCCTGATGTATAGATTAAAGCAGCAATATCATCAACTTTCGGTATAACGGAAGCAACAGAATTTTTTTTACCGAGCTTTTCAAGATGTTCCATACTTGCTTCACTGTCATCTTCTATAATATATATATGTTCCAAAGAACTAATTTTATCTTTTAAATGTTTTACATGCTCATAAGTCTCTCTGTTTGAGACTAATAAAAATTTTATATCAGCATCATTTGTAATGTATTTCCGGGTTTTTAATATTTCGTTTTCGTACATTGGTACAAAACGAGCACCGAGGCCATATGATGCAAAAGCTGCAACTGCCCATTCTACACAATTATTTGCAATAATTGCTACGGCATCTCCTTTTTTTATGTTTATGGATGCCAGTCCGCCTCTGAAGTCATCAACTCTTTTTCTGACATTATCATAAGTTATCCATTCATATTCCCCTGTTTCTTTATTTTTCGTACCGAAAAGTTTATTGTTTTTGAATTTTTCAGTTGCAATTTCAAAATGTTCAATAAGATTATCAGGTTTTTCTATTTTTATCATTTTATGTATTTTATAAATTGTTAAGGAACGAATCAGTAATAACTTATAAGCCCTTACTTGTTCTTTTAAATTGTTCCTGTTGCATTAACTAATGCTAAAATAAAAAATTAATTGGCAGAATACATCTTTAATATAAAACCTGACATTATACTTTCCCCTCCCACTCTTTATAAAACTGATTAAGAAACCGTTCCATAAAATCATGTCTGTTTTGTGCCAGTTTTTTTCCGGTTTCGGTATTCATTTTGTCTTTTAATAAGAGCAATTTTTCGTAGAAATGATTAATTGTCGGTGAAGTGTTGTATTTATATTCTTCTTTACTCATGTGCAAATTAGGTTTTATCTCGGGGTTATAAATTTCTCTTTTTTTGAAACCTCCGTAATTAAAAGTTCTGGCAATACCAATTGCACCTATGGCATCAAGTCTGTCGGCATCCTGAACTATTGCTAATTCCGTTGAGTAATAATTGCTTTTTTTATACCCGCCCAGAAAAGATATGTTTTCAATGATTTTTACAATAGCTTCAATGACTTCATTTTCAATATTTAATGAATTAAGAAAAACTCTTGCTTTTTGCGGACCAATGCTTTCATCACCTTTATTAAACTTATGGTCAGCAATATCATGCAATAATGCTCCGAGTTCAACAATAAAAGGATTTGCATCTTCTGTTTTTTGAATAAGCATTGAAGTTTTCCAAACTCTGTATATATGCCACCAATCGTGTGCTCCTTCTGCTTGTGTTAAGGTTTGTTTTACGAAGGTTATTGTTTTTTGGATGAGTTCTTGGTTGTTCATGCTTCAAATATAATGTTTATTTTACAAACAGAAATAAGAGCTTTTTTTTTATTTCGTATGGTGTTAAATTTAATTTCAAGCGGTGCAAATTTTCATTTCACATAGTGCTAATTTCCATTTGAGATAATATATATATTGTATTTAATTGATACCTAACTTATTAAAATTGCTATCAACACAATCTTCTGATTTGCTGAATATCAACAATATATCAAATAAATTAAAAACATCGGCAA
>JAUVIG010000621.1 GCA_030592825.1 Chlorobiota bacterium
CGGAATATTAAATTATACATACGGAACTAACGGAATTCCTGTACCGAAACCTTCTGTTGTAAATTTAATTGACAGGAAGATTATAAAAGCAGATATTGATTCTGCGAAAATTGACAGTTTAGATAAATTGATTATTCTGTTGCATTTCGGCAGTGAGTATCAATCATATCCTAACAGTACACAAACAAGTTTAGTATCTTTTTTATTTGAACAAGGTGTTGATATAATAATAGGTTCGCATCCGCATGTAATTCAAAAGATGATGTACTTGCCGGGTAATGACAGTATTAACGAAAATTTTGTAGCCTATTCTCTCGGCAATTTTGTTTCAAATCAAAGAAAAACAAAAACAGACGGAGGCGTAATGGCAAGAATTGTTTTGAAAAAAGAAAACGGAAAAACCTTTATTGACGAAAGTAACTATATTTTAACTTGGGTGTATAAGAAATTAAGAGCAGGAAGTATTTATGATTATATTATTTTGCCGGCAAAAGAATATGAAGATAATAAATCGTTTTTTAAAAGTTCTGCAGATTATGAAAAAATGAAATTATATATTAAGAACTCAAGAGTTTTGTTAAATAAGGGAAATGTTAATGTAACTGAATATGAATTTGAAGATGAGGAAAAACAGTAAAATAGTAAATTAGTTGATGAGGATTATTGTGTTATAGTATTATAGTGATATAGTATTATAGTTTTTTTAATAAACAGATAAACAGTTTATACCGGTATCTTGATATTAAAAATTAGTCATTAAAATATACAACAATAAATAATCAACAGAAAATAAAAAGTATGTGCGGAATAATAGGTGTATTTGATTTAAAGACAGATGCGGAAAAGTTAAGGCCTCAAGTTTTGGAGATGGCAAAAACAATCTGGCATCGCGGCCCGGATTGGTCGGGTATTTATTGTGATGATAAAGCCATATTGGCTCACGAACGATTATCAATCGTTGATCCTAAATCCGGCAGACAGCCTTTATTCAGTAAAGACGGTAATTTGATTTTGTCCGTGAACGGTGAAATTTATAATCATAAAGAGTTAAGAGAAAAAACTGACGGTAATTATGAGTACTTAACAAATTCCGATTGTGAAGTGATTTTATCTTTATACAGGCAGAAAGGTGCTGAATTTTTTGATGATCTGAACGGAATTTTCGGATTTGCTTTATATGATAAAGAAAATGATTGTTATTTGATAGGACGTGATCATATGGGTATCATTCCTTTATATATCGGGCATGACGAATTAGGAAACTTTTATGTATCATCCGAATTAAAAGCTTTGTCCGGTGTCTGTAAGTCTTTTCAAGAGTTTCCGCCCGGACATTATCTCTACAGTAAAGAAGGAGAAATTAAACCATGGTATAAAAGAGATTGGAGAGAGTTTGAAACAGTACAAGGCAATATAACAGATAAAGCAAAACTTAAAACATCTTTGGAAGATGCCGTTCACAGACAATTAATGTCAGATGTTCCGTATGGTGTTTTATTATCAGGAGGCCTTGATTCATCAATTATTTCAGCAGTTGCGAAAAAGTATGCAGCCAAACGTGTGGAAACAGATGACCAAAAAGAAGCTTGGTGGCCGCAACTGCATTCTTTTGCAGTCGGTTTAAAAGAATCTCCCGACCTCGCAAAAGCAAAAGAAGTGGCCGATCATATCGGAACCGTACATCATGAGATCAACTTTACTGTACAAGAAGGATTAGATGCATTGAAAGATGTTATTTATCAATTAGAAACCTATGATGTAACGACAATAAGGGCTTCTACTCCCATGTATTTGCTGGCAAGAGTCATTAAGTCAATGGGAGTGAAGATGGTTCTTTCGGGCGAAGGTGCCGATGAGGTATTTGGTGGTTATTTGTATTTTCATAAAGCACCGAATGCTCAAGCATTTCATGAGGAAACCGTAAGAAAGTTGGACAAATTGCATATGTATGATTGCCTGCGAGCCAACAAATCTTTGGCTGCTTGGGGTGTTGAAGGACGTGTTCCGTTTTTGGATAAAGAATTTTTAGATGTTGCCATGGCCATTAATCCAAAAGATAAAATGGCAGGTAACGGTAAACCCGAAAAGCAAATACTGCGAGAGATCTTTGCCGATTATTTGCCTGAAAGTATTATAAAACGTCAAAAAGAGCAATTTTCTGATGGGGTTGGTTATTCTTGGATTGACTCTTTAAAAAAGATAAGCAATGAAGAAGTAACTGACGAACAAATGCAAAATGCAAAGTTTAAATTCCCGATCAATACACCTAAAA
>JAUVIG010000411.1 GCA_030592825.1 Chlorobiota bacterium
ACAGAAACCGGAACAGCAATTAAAAAATAATATTTGAATAAGAAAATTTCTTGAGATAAAATAATACCTGCTTTTTATAATCTTTCCTTATTTATAACTTGTTGATTTTCAGATACAACATGAGGTGTCTTAATTTAATAATTCAGAATAAAATAATAATATATTTTTTTTATGGAATTTTAAAAATTAATACATCTTCGCTGTGTATGTTATAGAAATAATATTTTACAACCGTAAAAACTAAACACAAAAATATGTTAAAAAAAAAAACGGCGTTATTTTGTTTGCCTTGTTATTTATGGGAGCAAAAACAACTAATGCCCAAATTAACAGTATGAGATTAATGGAAACTATTGTGACAGATTCCATATCTCAGGAAACATCTTGTTCATATTTCAACGAAAAAATTTTGGTAATCGGAAAATTTGACGGAACAGTTGAATTATGGAATTATAAGGAAAATACAAAAATAAAAACTTACAGAGGACATACTGCAAAAATAACTGCCGTAACTTTAAACGCAAACGAGACCTGTATTGCAAGTGCAAGTACCGATAACTCTTTGAAGCTGTGGAAGACTGAATCTGATAAAGAAATTTATTCTTTTTACAGAGATAACAGTATTATTGTTTTAATTAAAACTTTGATTTTTAACGATGAATCAAATACTCTTAAGTATTGATGAATATAATAATATTAATACTTGGAATACTAACGGATTGATTTATAAATAAAACAACAAAATTGATATTATGAAAATTAATAAAATATCACAAACAGTTACATTATCGACATTATTTATAATTGCTGTTACATTAACAGCTTGCAACTTAAATCAAACAGATGATGTTTATGAGTTTTTTAAAAACGCTGAATTACAATACGAAACAGAACAACAAAAAGAAAGTATTCTAACTGCTTTAGACGATATTTTAAATTTAAGTTTATTGAAAGAAGAAGAACTAAGAAACAAAAAATATCCAAACTACACAGGAGAAGAAAATCAATGGGATTTGCCAACCTTAATAAATAGATATTTCGTTCCGGCAGACCAAAATATTACACTCGGAAATAATTTTTATACCCAAATTAAAAGAAAAGAAGTTTACGAACAAATTGCGGAAATACTTTCAGAAATACAAAGCGATGAGCAAAGTTATGAAATTATAACAGGAAATAATATAAGGTTTGATGTTGGGAATGATGATACCGGAAAACAAGAAAAACTTGTAATATTTACTCTTGTTGTTACTAATTTAAGCGATACAATTCCTGTTCCTGTTTTGTCTGTTGAAAATGTTTATAAACACGCAACATTTTTTATTAACAATAAGGAAGTTACAAACCCAGCAACAATGGGTGGATTAGAAAGAATACGTGAAAAAGATGTGCTGTTAAAAGATGAAGGCGATTATTTTTCGTGGGGTACTTCTGTTAATTATTTAAAAAACGAATACGGAAATATTTTTACCGTTCAATGGAAATATTTAGACAGTTATTCAAATATTTCAAAAGTAAATCTTGATAAAAAAACTGTAATATTAACAACTATTCATAAAAATACAAACAACATCAATGTAACACTTGAAACAAATAAAGATGTATTTCATATTAATGAAACAATAATTATTACTTTCACAATAATAAATAATTCAGATAAAGAATATAAATTTTGCAGTTGGCAAACTCCGCTGGAAAAGGAATTTACAGCTGATTATTTTGAAATTACACATAATAAAGTAAAAGTTAAGTATATCGGAAATATGATTAAAAGAAAACCTCCTGCTCAAGATGATTTTATTATACTGAAACCAAAAGAAAAAATTTCTCAAAAAATTGAATTAAATAAAGGGTATAATATTAATGAAACAGGTGAATATCAAATTAAATTTATTGGAAGTTTAATAAATAAACTACCCGATTCTGATCCGGTAACTATTTCAATTATTGACAAATAATTAAACTTATGAAAAAATTAATAATAATTCTTATTTCAATCATTACAAGCATGTTTGCAGTTGCACAAAATGATACAATTTCAGTTATCGGTATAATAAACAGCATAAATCCGGTTCATCAAAAATTTGCAAATCAACGATTTGAGATTAAAGCAAAAACGCTTGGTGTAATTTCAGGAAAAATAGATTCATCAATAATATTCTATATCCACAGTCCTGCAAAACAATTATTAATAACCGACTATAAAAATCCGGAAACTTATAAAGATAAAATTTATTATTTTATTTTAAAGACTAATATAAACAGAATAATATTTATTGACGCTTTTTCTGCAAATGTTTTAAGAGGGAAATGTCCGAAATGCAACAAACAATTACAGGGATTCAGATTTTTAGGCGATAAATATGCACATTATTTGTTTTATTGTCCTACACACGGGCTAATAGATGAAGAATGGGAACATTATGAATGAAATTTTAGACACATGAAACACTAATGTCGGAAAACCGCCACATTAATTACGTAGTAATTACCGCATGTTTAAAAAATATCGCAAACAGCTCAAAGTTTTTGGGTTGTTGTTCCCTGTCTGCCGACAGGCAGGCTATACCTTATACTGAACAAATTTATATATTAAAAATAAAAACCATAAAACAAAGATTATTAATTACTTAACTATAATTTAAACGTATGAAAATAAAAATTCTCATATTAATAAGTCTGTTGATAACAGCAACATCACCATCTTTGTATTCTTGTAATTGCCCGGGCATTATAAATGTTCAATGCCTAAAACAAAGAGTTGAAAATATTTCTGATATTGTATTTCTGGGAAAGATAACAGAAATTGAAAAAGATACAACAAAATTGGCTGTATTAAAAGTAACTTACGAAATTACAGAAATATTGAAAGGAGATGTCCTGTCGGAGACAATTAAAATTACTGTTACATATGATATGTATTCATCTTGCTCCGTATCTGAATCATGGTTTACAAAAGGAGAAAACAGATTAATTACAGCTCGTAAAACAAATAATTACATTTGGGAAGCCAATCAATGTGATTCTTTCATTAATGAGGACGTATATAACCAAAAGGAATTTGCTGAATATCTTGAAGAAATTAGGATGGCTAATTGATTTTATGGTTTTTAAACGTTCCGGTTTGAATCAAGTTATCCTGTGACTATCAGGCTCTTATTTGATTAGTTGAGGATTCAATGGAAAAAAATATTTGACTTTTATAAACAATTAAACTTATGAAAAAAATAAGCACAATTTTTCTATTAGTCATAACAACTTCGTTTTTTGTCGGCGGAATAAAAATACAAGCTCAAGACTTAATTAATTTTAACGGATGGGAATTTTTATCTTGGAAAACAGATAAAAAAAATGTTGAAAAAATATTGAAAGAAAAAAAAATCGAACTCGCAAAAACAGCAGAATTATATACTTGGTTTAAATATCAGGGAATGAATACTTGGCTAAATTACGATAACAATAATCAATTAAACAAAATTCTGCAACGCAAAACATTTAGTATTATTGAGTATAAAAAATCGAAGGAATTTTTCGAAAAAACAATAGCAATATTAATAAAAACTTATGGTAAACCAAATTACACTAAAATTAACAAACAAGATAGTGTGCAAACTTATATTTGGGAGTTAAAACATACAAAAATAGAGCTTGAATACGATTATATGTACAAAATAATTGATGAATTCGGAGCCGGCTCATATTGGGTTGAAGTTAATATAAGCCCGGGTAAGGTTGACTCTGATTTAATAAATCCTAAAAAAGCAAACCCGGAACAATTTATTTTCGGCAAATGGGAATTAGATTATAAAAGCACAAAAGATTTCTACGGAAATATAATGACAGAGAATGATAAAAAAGA
>JAUVIG010000006.1 GCA_030592825.1 Chlorobiota bacterium
AGTGGACATGCAGTGCCTAATGCACTTGGAATAGCTTTAATTCCTGATGTATCGGCAGGAAGCAGCAACAATCCCACACTCGGCATATTACCCGCTGATGCTGACGGTACTTGCTACGACCTCAGAATTGAAAACGGAGGACATCTTACAATTGATAACGGTAAAGATTTGGATGTTGATAATACAGTTATTGTTACTTTAGGAGGAAGTTTCACTGTAGCTTCAGGTTCTGTTTCTCAAATAAATGTTGCAGATATCTGGGCAATTGACGGAATTTTCACTCACGGCGGCAGTTCTACGGTTGTTTTTGATGCAGCAGCAGGAAAATTATTGACTATTTCCGGTAACAGCAGTTTCTATAATTTTGAAATAAATTCACCCGGTTCAGCTGAATATATGACAGGTTCACCTCTGCATACAGATGGAAACTTTACGGTTACATCCGGTATATTTACTGTTTCAAGTGCTGAGGATACTTTGTATGTAGCAGGTAATTTCAGCAATGTCGGAACTTTTAATCACGGAGACGGCATTATTGTACTTAACGGTGCAAACCAAAACATATTAAATACCGGAACAGGAAATCTGTATAAATTAAGTTGTGAAGGAAGTCTAAACAAGACATTAACTTCCGACATAACAATTGAAAATGATATTGTAATAAATTTAGGAGCAACCTTAAACGGGGGAACACATACTTTCACAATATGGGGAGACTGGGTAAACAGGGGAACTTTTAATTCTGTAACCGGAACAGTTTGTTTTGCCGGAGTAAGCACGCAGTTAGTTGATAATTATAATACTGAAACTTTTTATGACTTTGTTGTAAATAATACTTCGGAAACTTTCCCGCAAGTGTTGTTATACGGAGATATAGACCTGACAGGAACAAATTGGACAATGACCGATGGAGTTATTGAAACAACTGCGGATGAGACGCTTACGGTAGGACAAAATATTATTCTTACAGGAGGAAATACTTCTGCAAGTTATGTAACCGGGCCTGTTACAAAAGAAGGAAACACCGGCTTTATATTCCCGCTTGGTGATGGTTTAAAATTTGCAAGACTCGGTATTTCAAATGTATCGGGAACTTTTACTGCTCAATATTTTGAGGCTCCTTATACTGACTTGTCAGTTACGGGAACACTTGACCATGTAAGCGGATATGAACACTGGGTACTTAACAGAACTGTAGGAACAGGTGAACCTTTCGTCACATTTTATTGGGAAGACGGAGCTCAATCCGGAATAGATAATTTGGCAACTCTAACAACTGCTCTTTTCACAGGAGTTGATTGGGAAGACAGAGGCAGAGCATCTACAACCGGAACAATCGCACAAGGTACAATAACTTCAAACAGCACATTTACAACATTCGGTGTTTGCGGTTTTGGTTCTACTAATGAAGATAATCCTTTAAATGGTTATTCTCGATGGACAGGCAATATCTCAACAGTTTGGAATAATCCTAATAACTGGTCAATGGGTGTGCCTACAACTACATTAGATGCTTTAATACCGGCAGCACCGGTAAATCAACCTATTATTGATATTGATGCAGAAGCAAGGAAACTGACAATTGATTTAGGGGCAAGTCTTAATATTAATCCTTTAAAATCAATAACTACAGAAGGTAGATTTGTTATTAACGGTACTTTCAGATTAAATTCTGATGATACAGGTAATGCCTCGCTTATTAATAATGATCAAATTTCATACGGAGGAAGCAGTGATGTTGTTGCTGAACTTTATTTAAAAAGTTCTGAATATCATTATGTTTCATCACCGACAACATCAACTCATACTGACAGGTTTAAGGTTGATCCGTTTGTACCGTACCATAATCCTAATTTTTATAATTATGTGGAAAGCGAAAGTACTTGGAATACATTAAATGTTGATTGGGTTGAATATACCGGTGTTATGCCTTCTATGACAGGATATGCTTTTTACGGAGATAAAGATGTTACAGTATTAATAGATGCAGATGCCGCTAACAGTTTTAATACCGGAAATAAGAGCATTGGCGGTCTGACTTATACAGGAAATACAGAACCA
This sequence comes from Chlorobiota bacterium, assembly GCA_030592825.1. Classification (GTDB taxonomy): domain Bacteria; phylum Bacteroidota; class Bacteroidia; order Bacteroidales; family JAADGE01; genus JAADGE01. Next base: position 2,062 of record JAUVIG010000006.1, read on the forward strand.
CTGGTTATACACAGAGGTTGGAACTTTGTTGGTAATCCTTATCCTGCACATATTGATTGGGATGCCGGGGGAGCTTGGACAAAAACAAACATTTTTAACTCAATTTATTTCTGGGACGAATCTCAAGGCAATTATGTGTATTATGTGCCTACAGGTGACCCGGACGGACCACAAGGAGGAGTAAACGGAGGTACAAGTATTATACCGCCAATGCAGGGATATTTTGTTAAAGTCAGGGGAAGTGACAACGGAAGCTACTTTGGTTCATTGGCAGTTACAGAGAGTGCAAGAACAACAGATACACAAGTTTTCTGGAAAAGTAAACAAACAAAAAATGAAATTGATATTATCAGAATTCATGTTTCCGGAAATAATCTGACAGATGAAACAGCAATAAGATTTATCCCCGAAGCAACTTCCGGATTTGACTCCGATTATGATGCTTTCAAATTATTTCCGGGAGAATGGTACGGAACTCCGCAAATATACAGTGTGCTGTCGGAAGAAATAATTGCATCAATTAACAGTTTATCCGGTTATTATGATGAATTGATCATTCCGATTGGATTCCAAACTCCTGTTTCAGATGCTTATTCTATAGATATTCCTGAGTTTGACTTGGATAAATCTACTGAAATTTATTTTGAAGATACATATGAAGAAAAAATTTATGATTTAACAACCGGGTTAACATATAATTTCTTTTCTGATGACGGTCAATTTGACGACAGATTCAGAATTATATTCTCTGTTGAATCAACAAACATTGATGAAAATTTAAATGCATCACCTGATGTTGATATTTATTCTTTCGGAAATGATATTTATTTAAAATCTCGAAATGCAGATGCAATAATCGGTAATGTACAAATTATTAATATGTTCGGATGTATTGTTTATCATTCAAATAATACGCAAGAATCATTAGCAAGAATAGAGTTCAATAATTATCCGGCAGGTACATATATTGTAAAATTAACTAATGAATACGGAGTATTTATCGGAAAAGTTTTTGTGATGAAAGAGTAATTTGTTAATTATCATAACCTTAAATCGTCAAACTGCAAATTGTGGTTTGGCGATTTTTAATATATTTCATTTTTGTTTTGAAAAATGAACTTGAAAATCAATTCTTTTGTGTAACTAAATATTCCCTTTGCTAAAGGGAAGATACTTGAATATAACAAAACCCCGCATTCAAAATTGCAACCTGTTATGCTGAATTAAGATACGGGGTAATTACAGAAACTAAAAAAAACTATTTACTCAGCAATTCTGCTGTTTTAACTAAACTTATAAATTCTGTTCTGTATCCGTTTTCATCTTTTCCTTTTGAATTATTTGCCAAGTCTTTTACCATTTTATAGGTAACATTACCTTTGAATTTAGAATCTCTTAACAACATTCCGAAGCCGGCAACGGCTGCCGAGAATCTGAAATTATCGCTTGATGCTTTTAGTTCTGTGAGTGTGTTTGTTATAGCATGTTCAATTTTAATACTTTTATTGCTTTTCGGTGGTTTATATCTGAACTTAATGGTCATAATTTCATTGCTGCTTTTTGCATTATTATTAAGTTCAGTTGTTTGATATTTTAAATCATCTGCTGTTCTTACATTCCAATTTGAATTTGCGGGAACAATTTCATACAGAGCTGTTACTGTATGTCCTGCTCCAAGTTCGCCTGCATCTTTTTTGTCATCGTCAAAATCTTCTTTTGCCATTATTCTGTTTTCATAACCTATCAATCTGTATGCTTTTACAAATGCAGGATTAAATTCTATCTGAATTTTTACATCTTTGGCAATGGTAAACATATTTGCTCTCATCTCTTTAACAAATACTTTTTCAGCTTCTTTTATGTTATCAATATAAAAGTAATTTCCGTTACCGGCATTACTTATTTGTTCCATTCTGCCGTCTTTGTAATTCCCCATTCCGAAACCGAGAATTGTTAAGTAAATATCATCTTTGCGTTTTTCTTCAATTAGTTCTACAAGTGAACTTGTTGATGAGGTTCCGACATTAAAATCACCGTCAGTGGCAAGTATTATTCTGTTATTTCCGTTTTCAATAAAAGCATCTTTTGCTGTTTTGTACGCTAATTGAATTCCTGCACCACCTGCAGTTGAACCGCCTGCTTGAAGATCATCAAGGGCTTTTATGATTTTTTTCTTTTCTGATGCAGGGGTAGGAGGGAGTACTAATCCTGCTGCTCCTGCATAAACTACAATTGAGACTTTATCTTCTTGTGAAAGTTCATCAAGTAATAGTTTAAATGATTTTCTTAAAAGAGGAAGTTTATTAGGATCTTCCATTGAACCGGAAACATCAAGTAAAAAAACTAAATTTGAAGGTTTTAAATCTTTATAATCTAATTTTTTACCCTGAATACCAATATGGATAAGTTTGTTTTCTCTATTCCACGGGCAATTTGAAATCTCTGTATTAAATGAGAAAGGATGTTTACCGGTGGGATCAGGATAATCATAATCAAAATAATTGATCATTTCTTCAATTCTTACAGCTCCTTTATCGGGCATTTGATTGTAATTCAACATTCTTCTTACATTAGAATAGGCAGCATTATCTACATCAATTGAAAAGGTTGATAAAGGATTTTGTTTTGCATCCAAAAATTCGTTTTCAACAATTTTATCGTATTCTTCTGTATTAAAATTTGGGTCGCCTTCATCAGGGTTCGGCATTCCGTCCGGAACATCAGGTAAATCATAATCACTTCTATTCATTTTTTTTTTGCTCATTACATCCTCATACATTGCTTCTTCTTCAACCGCTCCTGTTGCTTCATCAAGATAGAAATCATCAGATTCAGTTTGAGCGTTTTCTTTGCCGGTTCCGCAAGCAAAGAAGTTAATTATCATAATAATTGCAAATATTCTCAATACCTTGTTTTTCATAATTCTATAAAATTTGGTTTTTAAAAATTGGATAATAAATGTATATTTGGGATGATTTTTTGTTACAAATTCCATAAGATAAATAAATAAAAAATGAAGAAGATTTTTGCTTTACTGCTTGTTATTTCAGTTTTTGGGTCTTGTAAACATCAACAGAAAGTTGTTACAGAAAATAATTATCCAAAACCTTTAATTTTAGTTTCAAAAGATAATAAAGGTGTCTTTCAAGAGTGGTTATCGGAATCCACAGGTCATCAAAAATTTAATTGCTTTAACATGTATTCGGTAAAAAATCGGGATTCTGTAAAGAAATTGATGAGAAAAGCAGACGGTATTATTATTTCGGGTGGTGAAGATGTTTATCCGGGACTTTACGGAAAACTTGATGAAAAAGACAGATGCGGTGTAACAGATCAATACAGAGACAGCCTTGAACAAATGATGATTAAATATGCCTTATTAAATAAAATTCCTTTGCTGGGAGTGTGCAGAGGGCATCAAATTTTAAACGTTTCACAGGGTGGTACATTAATTATAGATATCCCGGAAGATGTCGGCAGCAAATATCTGCACAGAGATGCTCGAAAAAAAGAGCTTAATATTAGTACTTCCGTTTACCATACTGTATATATTGAAAAAGGAACTTATTTATATAATATTGTAAAAGTTGACAGCGGAAGTGTTTACAGTAACCATCATCAATCAGTTGAGAAACTTGCTTTCGGTTTTTATATTTCTTCTTTTGCAAAAGATAAAGTAATTGAATCAATTGAACCAACAGATACTTTAAATCATCCTTTTATACTCGGAGTTCAATGGCATCCGGAAGCTATGGATGTAAAAAATCCTCTTTCCGGTACAATCGGTAAAATGTTCATGAATAAAGTTACTCGGCATTTTATGATTGATTAACTGAGGGGCAACTCGTCAGACCATTTAAGTATAGGAGTATAATTTATATTGTTGTTGAATATTAAAGAACAAATTACAATGTTAAACGGTATGTAGTTAGAAGTCTGACGAGTATAAAGTAGGTTCTACTCATTCATAATCTCATATAATGAATCCAACTTAGGAACAAGAATAATCTCAATTCTTCTGTTCTTTTGTTTACCTGTATCAGTGGAATTATTTGCAACGGATTTGTGCATACCTCTTCCGGATGCTGTTATTCGAACGGGACTGATATTCGTATTTTCGATGAGTATGTTAACTACTGATAAAGCTCGTTCAGTGCTTAGTTTCCAATTATATTTATCAGGTCCTACATTATCTGTATGTCCTTCAATAAGAATTTCTATCTCTTTATTGTTTTCAAGTATCTTTCCAAGTTTAATAATTGCATCTTTACCGCGAATATCTATAGTTGAACTGCCTGTTCTGAATAAAAGTTTTTCTTCCATGGCAACATATACTTTGCCGTCTTTTAAATATACGTTCAACTCAGAATCATCAAAACCTTTTAAGGCATCATTAATTATCTTTTTTAGTTTATTTACTTCTTCCTTGTTTTTTTCTATCATGTTTTCGAGTTGTGCCAGCCTTTTTTGTTTTTCATACAAGGAATTCCTTAAAGAATCTATCTGATAGCTTTTTCTTTTTTGTTCTTCATTTAAATTTTCAATTAAATCACTTTTTTTGTTCAAATTTTCTCCGATAAGTATTAATTTGTTTCTTTCAGATTCATATTCTCTGATGGCATCTTGCAAAGACCTGCTCAAACTTGTAGTGTCTTCAGAAAGTAACCTGACTGTTATATCCATAGAATCAATAATATGATCTTTCATTTTGGCATCATCGGCATAGGCATATCTTTGTAACTTGTATTCGTGTGTGGTTTTGTCAAGTATTAATGCCAATGAATCAATTGATTTTTGTCTGGTGAAATTAAGTTGGTCATATTTCTTTTTGGTTACCAAACAGGATGATAGTAATGATAAAAGAATCAGGCTGAAAAAAAATATTTTTTGCATTATTATTTATTTAAAAGAAAGTAAAGATTTTGAATTTTTTTTCTTATGTTCGCAAAAGTATTGATTTTTTCGAGAGTAACCGAAAAAAAATAAAAATACATCTAACGTTATTTTTTTACCACATTGCAGTATTGACAACAATTTAACAATTCAGCAATGCCTGTCTGTCGTCAGGCAGGTAGCAATGTTTATAATTTTAAAAGGATACTATGAAAGTAATTAAGTTTATATCTGTTTCAGTTTTATTACTTCTTTTATTAAATTTCAGTTTAAAGTCGCAAATTATCGGAGGTAAAGTTATACAAATCCATAACCAAAAATCAATACCGTATACTACTCTTGCAATTGAGGGAACAACCTTGGGAATTGTTACTGATTTTGACGGGAATTTTGTTTTTGAATTTCCGGGAGAACATTTATCCGGCAATATAGTCGTTACTTGTATAGGTTATAAAGACAGAATAATTGAAATCAGAAGAATTTCCGGAAGATTAGATATTGTTATAGAATTAGAACCAACGAATATTGAAATTGAAGAAGTTATTGTTGAGCAAAAATCCTTATTACCTTATTCGATTGTAAAGAAAGCAGTTGATGCAACATGCTTAAATTATTTATGCAGACCGTATAACTACGAAATATATTATAAGAATGTTGATAAAACATTCGGCGGAAAATTTTTTGAAAGAAAAGCAATAGTTTTATTACACGATAAAAAAGGATATAAACCTACATCTGTTTATAAAACTTTTAAAGAAATAAACTACAGGTTTTTGCATTCAAAAAGAAATTTTGAAATTAATAACCTGAATCTCGGGAATACAAATATTGATGATCTTATAGAATTTGATATTGCAAGACATAAAGCAAATATTTTAGATAAAAGGAGGATTTATGATTTTGATATTGTAATAAAAGATGAAATTATTTATAACGGTGATTCTGTTTGGGTTTTAGCATACCAATGCAATAAACCCGGATTGATTCATACAGGAGACTTTTCAGCTAAAACATATTCCGGAGAGATATTTATTAAGAAAAAAGATTATGCTGTTCTTTATAATAATACTGTTGTAACGACAAATAACCTGTCTTCTCTGTCAAGAAATTTGTATGTTGATAAAAAAGGCAAAACTTTAAATATTAAAAATGCTTCATACAGCTTTGAGGTATATTACAAAAAAGATGTATATTCATATGTTTTAGACAAAATTACATACAAAATATCATATACATACAAAAAGTCTGATAAAGGGCAAGTAATAAATTCAGAATCAGAGTTCAAGATTTTGGATGTTAATATTGAAAGTCCTCAAGAACTTGATATTAGAGATTATTTTGAAGATATTGAATTTGATGCCGGTTTTTGGGCAGAATTTAACAAATAAAAAGGAAAAAGAACAATGCTTGGTACGAAACTTCAAACTTGACACTATGTCAAATTAAAAAATCCCGTTTTATACGGGATTTTTTTTATTAATAAGGCTTGTATTATTCAAACGATAAAATTGTTTCTTTTATAATATTTGCTGCTTCTCTTACTTGTTCTTCATTGATTACTAAAGGAGGAGCAAATCTAATAATATGTCCGTGAGTCGGTTTTGCAAGTAAACCGTTATCTCTTAATTTAAGACACACATCCCATGCTTCTTTTCCGTTTTTGGGTTTAATGATTATGGCATTAAGCAAACCTTTTCCTCTGACGAGTTCAATCATATCTGAATCAATCTTTTCTAATTCTTCTCTGAAGATTTTACCGAGTTTTTCGGCATTTTCGGCTAATTTTTCTTCTCTGATAACCTCAAGTGCTGCAATAGCAACTTTTCCTGCTACCGGATTTCCTCCAAAAGTAGATCCGTGTTCACCCGGTTTAATAACCAACATGATATCATCATCTGCCAATACGGCTGATACCGGCATTGCTCCGCCTGATAATGCTTTCCCGAGAATTAATATGTCCGGTCTTACACCTTCATGGTCGCAAGCTAATAATTTACCTGTTCTTGCAATTCCTGTTTGAACTTCATCGGCAATAAATAATACATCATTTGCTTTACACAGATCATATGATTTTTTCAAATAGCCGTCTTCAGGAACATAAACACCGGCTTCACCTTGAATAGGTTCAACCAAAAATGCTGCAACGTTTTCATCTTTTAATTCATTTTCAAGAGCTTGAAGATCATTATAAGGAATAGTTTTAAATCCGGGTGTATAAGGACCGAAACCTTTATAAGCATCAGGATCAGTTGACATTGAAATAATTGTAATAGTTCTTCCGTGAAAGTTGTTTTCACAAACTATAATTTTAGCTTCATTTTCAGGAATTCCTTTTTTCTCGTATCCCCATTTTCTGGCTAATTTTAGTGCAGTTTCATCAGCTTCTGCTCCTGTATTCATTGCCAATACCTTATCATAGCCGAAATATTTGGTAATATATTCTTCAAATTCACCAAGTACATTATTATAAAATGCTCTTGAAGTTAGTGTAAGAATTTTTGCTTGTTCGTTCATTGCATTGATAATCTTCGGGTGACAATGACCTTGATTAACGGCTGAATATGCCGATAGAAAGTCAAAGTATTTTTTTCCTTCAACATCCCAAACAAATACACCTTCTCCTTTTTCAAGAACAACCGGAAGCGGGTGATAGTTATGAGCTCCGAATTTATCTTCTCTGTTAATATAATCTTGCGAATTCATTGAATTATAGTTTTAAAGTGAATAAATAAGACAGTACGGATTAAACAAGTTTGTCCGATAAAATATCGCAGACAAATTAAAGAATTTTTTTTGACAGATATTTATAAATATACATTTTTTTTGTATGTTTAGCAACAAATATTGATGTTCAATTTTTGTGAGCAATTTCAATTTTACAGACTTCACATAAAACTTAATTTAATTTATGATTTAAATAATTACATTTGTCTTCATTTTTAAATAAAACATTTTAATGCTTTAAAATTACTTAAAATAATAATATGAAAAATATTTTTTTATTTCTCTTTGGTTTATTTATGCTTATTTCACAAGTTAATGCACAAGACTTTGAATTTGATGAAGAAGATAATTCCGGTAATGGTTATTACAAAACTAAATATAAAAGGGAAAAAATTAATGACACTTATGATTTTTATTATAATAAAGATGAAAATTCTTATAAGAGGAAATACGGGTTGTTAAAAAACGGAAAGAAGTTTTTTCCTGATATTTTTAACAAGTCCCAACTTACAAATTCAAAAACTAAATTAATCCTTTCAATCAATCGATTGTACGGTTTGTATAATTTAGAAAGTGAAAAGTGGGATATCCCAATAAAATATGAAACTTTAAGCCACATTAAAAACGGCCTTTATAAAGCAAAGCAGTATGGGAAATGCGGAATTGTTGACGCTAATGATAATATTATAATAAACTTTGATTGGGTCGGTATTGAGAGTATTTATAATATTGATAATTATTATATAGTTAAAGAGAAGATAATCTCAAATAAATACGGATTATTAAGTATTGTTGATAAAAAACTTACTATACCCTGTGAATATAGTTCTTTAAAAAAAGATAAAAACTCAAACTACTTTAAAGTTAAAAAAGATAATAAATATAATCTTGTAGATATTAATAATAAACCTATGTTCAAGCAATGGTATAATGAATTATATTTACCGAGTGGAGGAAGAAAACTTTATATTGTTAAATTAAACGATAAAATGGGTATTGTTGACGGAAATGGAAATCCTGTTGTTCCGATTGAATATAAAAGTATTAGAAATAGTCCATACAAAGATGGTTCACATTTAGCTCAAAATAAAGATGGTATGTATGGTTGTATCAGTCTTGACGGAAGAATAACCCTGCCTTTTAAATATTCTAATATTGAAACCGGAGGATATAGTAACAGTGTTATTACGATGCATGACGGTAAATGCGGAATTGTTCATATTAACGATGGGATGCCGTATGAAGTTTCAACTTGCGATTATAATAATATTGAAAAAAAAAGGAAATTATTTATTGTTGAAAAGGATAATAAATTCGGGATGTTGGATTTGTATGGTAATATAATTACTGAAATTATTTATGATAAAATTGAAAATTTATCAAGTTCAAATAGTTATTATAGTAGTTCAAAATTATTTATAGCAAAAAAAGGAGACAAATATTTTTTCTTGAACAACACCGGTGAAATAGTTAATGAAACTTATTATAAATTTATTAAACCATTATATAGTCTTAGTTCATATAATAACTATAATAGTGATAATTCATATTTAATTGTAAAAGGTGAAAACAATAAATTTGGATTAGTAGATATGTTTGGAAAAGAAGTTATCCCACAATCTTTTGACGATATTATAACCAGACAAGATAATTTTGTGATTGTTAAAAAGAATAATAAAGTAGGGTTATACAATATTTTTAAGAAAAAGATAATTTTGCCGACTGAGTATGATCAAATTTTCATGAGTAAAACCGGGTTTATTACTCGCTTAGGAAATGATTTTTACAAGATAATAATAGATGACGATGCAAGAGTTGAGAAATTATAAATTTCAGTATTGATATTCAAAACCTTTGTAGTAATTACAATAATTAAAAAATAAAATCATGAAAAAAATTACAGTTTTTTTTATTCTCTTTGTGTTAATTAATCAATCTTTTTCTCAGAATATATATGAATTGATTGAAAAAAATGAATATGATAAAGTTAAAGAGTATAATAAACCTTTAAATATTTATAACTCTTCAGAAACTACTCCTTTTATGTGGGCTGTTTATAAATCTGATTTAAAAATGGTTAAACTTCTAATATCAAAAGGAGCTGATCCAAAAATGAAATCATGGTTAAAATATTCAATAAAATATACCGGCTATCTGTATGGAAGCAATTTTGTACTTGCCGCCGGAGAGAATAAAATTAAGATTTTAAAATATTTATTAAAAAAAGGTTATTTTTCTATAGACGAAAATGAATATAACTTCTACAACAGGGATATTAAAAATGGTTGGAATGCATTACAATGGGCAGCTTTTAAAAATAATATCGAAATTATTAAATATCTGATAAAACAAGGAGCAGATATAAATTCCTTAACCGAGGTTAATGATAATCAGTCCCCTTTATTGTTAGCATTAAATTATGGAAAGGCAGATGCCGCAGTTGAATTGATTAATTTAGGTGCTGATGTTAATATCAGAGATGTTTATGATAATTCTTCAATTAAATTTGCATTGGACATAAAAAACAGAGAATTAGTGAAGTTAATTTATAATAGTGGTTTCCAATTTAAAGGAAACGAAAAAACGGAATATTCACTTCATTTAAAAAAACTGTTTGAAATAGATTCTTTTGAACAATTATAAATTGAATATATTTCATAATCATTTTCAAATATACTAAAGCCGGCAATTTTCCGGCTTTAGTATATTTTCATTTTGAAATTTAATTTTTTGGTAAGTTATCTGTTTTCGGAATCTCAACTATTCCTTTCAACATTAAAATAATTTGAGATCTTTTCGGTTGTCCGTTAACGTCAGGGATGTTGGTAGTTACGGTTACAGATTTATGTTGATTTCCTCTTTTCCCTCTTGTGTTAAATATCGTTTTAATACTGCCTTCTTGTCCGGGCGGAATAACTTTATTACCAAGTTGAACAGCAGTACACCCGCAACTTGCTTTGGTTTTTCTGATGATAAGATCGTTCTTTCCTGTATTCTTAAATTTGAAAACATATTCAATTTTATCACCTTGCTTAACAGTGCCGAAATTATATGTTTTATCATTGATCATTGTAAAAACAGGCGGATTATCAATCATTTCTTGAGTAAATTTCTCTTTTATAACTGTACTTACATTCATTCTGTTATTGTAATTATTATCATGGTTAAAGTTTATATAAATGCGATCATACACATAACCGTAATCGTTCTTTAGTTTAGCATTATAAGTAACAGTAATAGTTCCTTTTTCATTAGGCTTTAATGTTTCAGGTTCGCAGACTATTGTGAGATGTTTCGGCATATTTCGTTTTTCATTGAAAGTAATTGTTACATCATTATTACTTGTGTTAATTATTTGGATTAATTGACTTTTAACTTCATCGCTGTAGATTTCGGGTATATGAATGTTTTTTTTCATCATTCTTATAGGACCTGCAGCGTATTTGTATATATTTTCTATACCTTTGGGTTTTGGAATGACTTCTCCGTTTAAATGTAGTGTTATTGGGCTGTTTTCAGCATTTGATTTCACCGTAACTGTTTTATGAAAAGCTCCCGGTCTGTTATGAGGATTATATATAGCTTTTATAAAACCTTTTCCTCCGGGCGGTATAGGTTCTTTACTCCATGAAGGTGTTGTACAACCGCATGAAGAATGTACATTTTCAATCACAATGGGTTCTGCTCCCATATTTGTAAAAATAAATTTATATTCAACCTTTCCGTTTATTTCTTTAATTTTTCCGAAATTATGTTTTTCTTTTTCAAAGATCATTTTTGCCTCCATGCTTTGAGCAAAAATCTGTAATGAGAATATTGATACTAAAAAGAAGAGTGTAAATAGTTTAAAAATTTTCATACTTACTTGATTTTTTATTTTATGAATTCAACGCATGCAAATTTATATTATTTTAATTGAAGTAAAAAAGTTATATTTTAGTCTTTAAAATAATCCTGATTACTATAGGAATACCTAATATTGCAGTAACAGAATTAATCGGCAGGGTTCCGCTGTATCCGGGAAGTTGAGAGATAATATCACTTATCAGTATTAATATTGCACCGATTATTGCAGATGCAGGTATCAAAATTTTGTGATTTGCGGTTTTAAAAGTCATACGTGCAAGATGCGGAACAATAATTCCTATAAAACCAATCGGCCCGCAAAAAGCTGTTATGCTTCCTGCCAGCAAACTTGTACTTGTAAAGATTATAATTTTGGCAAAAAGCAAATTTAATCCTGAAGTTTTTGCATAGTTCTCACCAATTAATAAAATATTTAACATCCTTACAGAAAATAAACTGATTATCAGACCGGCAAAAACTGACGGGATCAAAACCAATAGTTGTTCATTGGTTACTCCGCTTAAACTTCCCATAGTCCAAATAACATATGTTTTCAATTGAGCCTGATCTCCGAAATATTGCAGTACACTAACAACGGCACTGACAGCACTTCCGAAAAGCACACCGATAATTAAGATAGTCATTACATCTTTAACGCGAACAGAAACAGAGAAGATTATAAGCAAAACCATTCCGGCACCCAAGCATGCAAAAATAGAGGTCATCCAACCTATACCAACTGCAGAGCCAATATATAAAGAGATTGGACTAAGCAATAACAATGCAACACCGAGTCCGGCACCCGAACTGATTCCCAGAACATAAGGACCGGCTAAAGGATTTCTGAATATTGTTTGCATTTGTAAACCGGCAACTGATAAAGCAAATCCTGCCAAAACAGCCGTTATCATTTTCGGTATCCTGAATTCGGTAATAATTGTTTTATATTGTTCTTTCAATTCACCCCCTGTGAAATAATTGAAAAATTCTTTTAAGGGGATATGCACCGAACCAATAAGGATGTCTGCAAAAGAGAAAAGTATCAGCAATAAAACTGATACTGTTATTAATAAAAAAGGTTTATTCATAAATCAATTTCGGAGTTCAATAAAACTATTTAGGTGAAAAATAAAACTCGGAAAAAAAGTAATATGTTGCCAAAAAAACAACAGCAAGAAAAATCCAATAACCTGTCTTAACAGATTTCCTGTCTTTTCCTTTCACATATTTATTGCTTCTGCTTTTGAATTTGTTTTTTTGAGAATAACCGTTTATAAATTCTTCGTCACTGATATTTTTTTGATGTTCCATATTATTGCATTTTTTTTATTTTTATATCAACCTCATTGAAATATGTACTTTCACTGCTTGCAAGGTCTTTGTATTTTTTGTAATAAATAAGTGCTTGTTCGGAATTGTTCATCTTTTCATAACATTCACCAATTTGGTACAATATATTATAATATTCAGTATTAAGATCGTATACTGATCGATAATCTTCTATGGCTTTATTATAGTTTTTTAATTTAAAATAACAATCTCCTCGGTTCCATAACGGGTCTGTATTGTAGGGGTCTAATTTAACAGCTTTACTGTATAATTTAACAGCTTTATTATATTTGCCGGCTTCTTGGTATAAAAGTCCCTTATAGTAGTATGGTAAAGCATAATCGGGATATTTGGCCAAAACTTTATTATAATAATATATTGCTGAATCATTTTCTTCCGTATAAGTGTAGCTTAATCCTAAATTAGCCAAGGCATATTTATGAGTAGTATCAATTTTCAGAACGGATTTATTATATTGTATTGCCAATTCATATTTATCGGCATTTAAAGCTAAATATGCAGCTTCAAACCAATAATCAATATTAACAGAATCATATTTAAGTGCCGTTTCAGCCGATTGCAATGCTACTTCATACTTGTTTTGAGCCTCGTAACACAATGCAATATTATAATAAGTAACAGGATCTTCGAAATCTAATTCAGTTGAAAAATACAGATCTTGAACGGCTTCATCATAAGACCCTTGATAATATTTTGCAATGCCTCTGTCTCTGTATGCTTTTGCATTTTCAGAATCAATATTAATTGCTGTGTTCAGATAACTAATTGCATTCATATAATCTTTTTGCAATAAATATGTGTGACCTATATAATAATTATTTTCACTGTTGTTATCTTCATATAAGGCTTCAAAAAATTGATCCAAAGCTTCTTCATAATTTTCATCTTCCATAAAATTGATGCCGTTTTGAATATATTCATCACTAATCGCTTCTTTTTCAGGTTCTGTTTCAAAGAAATCATTTATTTTTTGTTCTAAATAACTGAAATCAAACAGGTTTTCGTAGCCGTTTTTCTTTCCGGCAGTATAAAAAGCTGTGAGATAAGCTAAAAATATTACGAAAAGAAACAGTAAAATTTTTTTCATATAAAGTAATTTTGTTAATTGAATTAAGACAGAAATTTAAACTTCTGATAAAACAAATATATGAAAATTTTAATCAGTACCGGATTTTTTTTTCTTTTTGTTATTGTTATTTACCAGAAAAACGCCGAGAAATATTACGCCCAAAAATAATATTTGTATAAGGCTGATCGTTTCCCCGTCTAATAATCCCCAAAGAATAGCAAATATCGGTATAATGTAGGTGGTAATGGATGCAAAAATAACATCAACATAATCCATCAACAAATAAAATAAGCTAACTGCAACAGCCGATCCTCCGAGAGCCAACAAAGCAATATAAAATAGATTTTCAAGATAGTCGGGTGTAGTTAATGCCGGTCCGAAATCAGTAAAAAACAAAGATAAACCTGCAACGGGACCAATAATAACAAATGAGAAAACTGTGATGCTTATACCGTCAAGATCAGGTAATTTGTATTTGATAATATTGATGCTTATTGCATATAAAATTACAGCCAAGAGAACAAACAATGCATACAAATTATTGCTGTCTAAAAGATCGGAAGCGCCGGCAATAACTATACCCACAGAACCGATAAGTCCTAATATGATTCCTGCTATTCTGTGACGTTTTGCTTTTAAACCGAAAAATAATGAACCGATGATAAGTGCAACTATAGGAAAAGAAGTATTGAGCATACCTGCCAATGAACTGTTTACTTCAGTTTGTGCTTTGGCAAACAGAATTGCAGGGAATAAGTTACCTATAAATCCTATGATTAAAATGTATTTTAGGTCTTTACGCTTAAACTTTTTAAGACGTTTGAATAAAAGCGGTAATAAAAAGATTGAAGCAAAAAAGATACGTAAGGAACCTACTTGCATTTCGTTGTATGACTCTAATCCGCGTTTCATAAGTATAAATGAAAGACCCCATACAAATGATACGAAAATCAGCAATGCCCATTGCCACAACTTTTTATTTAAATCAAAGAATTTCATTTACGATAAGTCTGCAATAGTCAGGGTTTGACTTTGTTAATTATTACATATTCAGAATATTAACATTTATATATATTTGCAAAGACAGTCAAGCCCTGACTTTATAAACAGACACTAATTATTAATTTAGTTTACTTTTTTTCTGCGAAGATATATTTTTTCATTGTTACCTTGCTTAATTGTTTTAATATTTCATTGTTAAAAGTGATAAAATCATTTTTTTTTGTATGTTTAGCTTTTGAATTTATCACATAATTCAAAATCATTAAATCATTAAATCATTCTGTCATTACTCAACTTATGAAAGAAAAACTTATTTGTATCGGTGGAGGTGTCGGTCCGATGGCAGGCGTTGAACTTCACAGGAAAATTATTGAAAATACTGAAACAAACGGTACCGATCAAGATCATTTGGAAGTCCATCATTTCTCTCGTTCTCATGATATTGGAGACAGAACAAGATATTTATTAAATGAAATTAGTGAAAATCCTGCGGAAGGAATGCTGCGAACTGCAACAGCTATTGATAAAGCTGCCCAAGCTGTTAACAAACAGCCGGTTATAGGTGTTCCTTGTAATACGTTTCATGCACCGGAAATATTTAATCGCTTTTTGGAATTGTTGAAAAAGAATAATATTCATGCACAAGTTTTAAATATGATTGCAGAAACAGGTATATTTATAAAGCAATCATTTCCGAATATCGAAAAAATCGGTCTTATGTCAACAACCGGCACAAGAAATTTTCGTATTTATAATAATGTATTAGAACCTTTTGGGTTTAGTATCATTGAGGTTCCCGAACAAATGCAGGAGGAATTACATGATTCTGTTTACAACAAAGATTGGGGCATTAAAGCAAAGAGTCCTGTTAGTAAAACGGCTCGTAATAATTTTTTAAGATTCGCAAAAATATTGGCAGATAAAGGGGCAGAAGCAATTATTTTAGGATGTACAGAAATACCTTCAGCACTATCGGAAGATAAACTTAACAATATTCCTTTGGTGAATCCGATGACCGCACTATCAAGAGCCTTAATTAGTGAAGTTGCTCCCGAAAAATTATGTTCAATTAAAGGACTGTGCGAATAAGGAATAATTACACAATTTTTTTCATTAAAATAAACAGATAAATTATGACAAAAAAAGAAAAGAAAAAAACTATTAAGCAAGCAACTTTCAATAGTGTTACAGAAGCCTCTGAACGTTGGATCAGGGAAGGCAAAGCATATAAAGATGCTATAAATGCATGGTTAGATGTAATTTATTTAGAAAAAAGAAAGCAAGAAGACCCGGAGCCTACAGAAACTCGTAAAGATATGGCTGCTTATGTGTTGGATCAAATTGTTGCTTTCAATGAAAAAGGTGAACATGAAAAACTTCGTAAACTTTTTCCTCCCGATTTTGATCCTTTTGCTGATGAATTTGAAAAAGAATTTACACATTGTGTTTACAAAGTAATGCTGTTACCTGATGACAGAATTGTTTGCTTATCAGGAGATTGGAACAACAAGCAATCTTATATCATTAATAACGATAAAATTGAAGAACTGCCTGAACTGATTAGCTTTGGAGTTTCACATGATAAAAAATATATTGCCAAAGCCTGTAAAAATAGTATTGAGATTACAGAAGGTTGGGACGGTGCTGTGGTTTGCTCCGTTAATTACCCGAATAATTACGGTGAATATTTTTCCGAAAATTTCCCTGATGTACAGCTAAATAAAGATGCATTTACCGGAGCAGGCTTACAAATTGAAAGCATAAATGTATTCAATAACGGTAAAAGAGTATTGCTTACTTCAAGCAGAGGAATTTTTGTGCTCGGAGAAAACAATTCACAACTCATACATCCGAATATAAAAGATAAAGAAGAATGGTTGGGATATGAAGATAAGGAAGAAATGGTAAATGAAACGGAAGATGGTTTTAATTTAAGCTATCCGAATGCCGATTTATCTCCTGACGATAAATATATTTCATTGGGTTCGCAAGATTCCGGTCATATTATTTTTACGGAAAAAGATGCCGAATGGACAGAAACCGGTTGGATAGAACCTCGTTCTTCATATCCTCATTGTACAAAATTCAACTATCTTATCAAAGATGAAGAAGGAAATCCTTATCCGCATGTTGCGTTAAGTTCTTGTCATTTTGGAGGAAGTGCTACTATTGGATTAGCTCTGAAAAATTTAACGGAAAACTTTGAAGCTTCCGGTTATGATGCTGATGAAACTTTAGATTATATTGACGAAACAAACTGGATTTATTCAATACTGCCAAGTGCTCTCGGATATTTTCTCGGTGCAAATAACGGCTATATTTGGTTTAAATATTACCGCGGCATTCATCAATTGGGCTATATTCATATAGGAGGAACCATAATGTCAATGGATCTGTCCGGAGACCGAAAAACTTTGATAGTGGCAACTTACAGTGGTCAAATCGTACAGTTAAAATGGGAAAGTGAGGGAGAAATTGATTTTAAAGACAATAATCGTAAAAAAGATACTTTTCTTATTACTGACTTACCGCTTGTTGATAAAAAAAGATACTTGTTTTGGAAAGGAAAAAAACCAATGATTTGGTAATCTGAACCTGACAACTTTTTATAAACCGGTACTGGCGCGAATTTAGCCTGCATTATGCACGCATTAGAGGAACATTAATAAATGCGATATTGATATTTCAGTCCTGTAGGGTTTTGTTAATTGTCTGAATTTATGCCACTTTCGGCAGTCTGCTTTGCCGCCGTCGTTTATTATAACTTTACATTTTTTAGTGTAAAGCTGTTTCAGGACGAGACATTTTCAAATAAACGTCAAATAAATACCAATAAAATAAAAAAAACTAATAGATTGCAAGCACTTTAAAACAAACCCAATGAAAGAAAACCCCGACATAAACAGAATAATTTCTTATACAGCATTAAGAAGAGCCGTAGGATTTCTCGGAATTGCATTGCCGATTGTGCTTGCAGCAGGAGCAATTATTATGGGAGATTGCAAGCAAATTCAGCCCTCAATCAGCCTTTATTACAATACAATTATGCGAAATGTATTCGTAGGTATTTTATGCGGGGTTGCATTATTTATGTTTGCATACAGAGGCTATGATTACAGAGACAGAATTGCCGGTATTTCAGCTTTTATTTTTGCTCTCGGTATTGCATTTTTTCCGGCATCAGGTGATATAACAAGAACCTGTGATATTATTATATCTGTAACTCATTTCGATTGGGTAAGGGGTGTACACCTTACTTCGGCAATACTGTTCTTTTTAACACTCTCATATTTTTCCTTGTTTTTATTCACACGTACTGTCGACGGAAACAAAGAAAATCATACACTTCAAAAGAAACAAAGAAATAAACTCTATCGAACTTGCGGTTTTATTATGCTCGGAAGTCTGCTGTTAATTGCTCTTTGGAAGATAAAACTCGGAGATATTATTCCCGGTCTCAATAATTATCACCCTGTATTTTGGCTTGAGAGCATTGCTCTGTTTGCATTCGGAACATCTTGGTTAGTTAAAGGGCAGGCGATTTTAAAGGATAAACAGATTATTAGAGTCTAATTTTTACAATACAATTGTTTTTATAACTATAATAAACGTCTTAATTTATTTGCGTAAAAAACCGAGTTCTTTTGATGTAAATTTGTGTATAAAATTGAATTCTTTATTGCGAGTTGCGAGTTACAAGTGCCTGTAAAATTAACTCGTGCTGAAAAAACTCGTAACCCGTAACTTGCAACTGTTTTTTTCCAACTTAGATACTATTTTTTACAATATCCGTAATTATATATGGCGTTAATTATAATATTCTTATATTTCGCATTTTTAACCCTAATTTATAACAAATGAAAAGAATAACATTATTAGTATTACTTGTTACAATTATTAGTTTTCAAGCATGTAAAAAGGATGAAGTAGATGTTGAACCGCAATTAAAAGAGATACAAGTAAACAGAACAACTGTTATGGATATTACATCTTTTTGGTGGAGTAAAGTAGAAGATGTTTCATGGTATTTTATTTATTTCGGAAAAGCAGGCGAAGATAAGCAAGAGTATAATGCCGAAGATTCGGGAAACAGTACTTATAGCTTTGTAATTACCGACCTGTCTGCCAATACATCATACGAGGCAATAGTAAAAGGAAAAGATAAAGAAACCAACGGAACAGTTGTTGCCGAAAGTAAAACAATTACGTTTACAACAGGCAACTATTAATCAAATGTAACCCTTGAGCCGTAGTTTAGCAATAGCGTAACTACGGCTTTATATATCAACAGAAAGTATATTAATGGTTCATCCGTTTAATGCGTATTTTTATACTCAAAAACATTCGTAGAATGTTAAACTATGGTAATAAATATGTTGCAGGTAAAAGATGTTCGTAGAACATCAAACAATATTCTGTATAAAAAACTTAAATATGAAAAATATTAATACAATTCTACCATAGTAAAATATAAAAATCATCCCCGCCTCTCGTTAACCTCCACATCAATTCCGCTGCCTTGGCTTTCAAATTTATTTATTCTGTATTTTAATGATCTTTCTGTTGTATTTGAGTAAAGGCTTTGCAATAATTTAGTGCTTGGTTTGATAAATTCTGAATACGCATGAAATTTTAAACTGTTATGCTAATATTTTAATTTGTTTAAAAAATAGACTAATTTTGTAGTTTATTAATAAGCATGTAATATGATTTACAGGAGAAAAATTTTATTGGCAATAACTGATTTGTTTGGAGGTGAATTGGGTGCAACTGATTTTCAAAAACTGTTATTTATTTTTTCTGTTAATCAACAAGAAAGCAAATATGATTTTGTTCCGTATAAATTCGGATGTTTTTCTTTTCAAACGATGGCTGATAAAACGAAGTTGATAAATGAAGGATTTATAGAAAATTCAAAGAATTGGAAACTTTTAATTGAAAACGGAAATTTTATAAATGCATTGGTTGAGACTGACAGAAAGCAACTGAGGAAACTTAAAACAAAATTCGGAAATTTTAACACAAAAGATTTAATTAGATATGTTTATATAAATTACCCTTACTATGCTGTAAATAGTGAAATTGCGTCAAAATATCTAACAGAAAAAGAGCTTTTTACAGTAGATAAATTTATACCAAAGGATAGTGAGAGATGTTTGTTTACAATCGGATATGAAGGAACAAGTTTGGAAAAATATTTAAACATATTAATCCAAAAAAATGTAAAGGTTTTATGTGATGTACGAAAGAATCCTATAAGCAGAAAATACGGGTTTTCAAAAAAAA
This sequence comes from Chlorobiota bacterium, assembly GCA_030592825.1. Lineage (GTDB taxonomy): Bacteria > Bacteroidota > Bacteroidia > Bacteroidales > JAADGE01 > JAADGE01. The sequence goes on from JAUVIG010000006.1 coordinate 22,232, forward strand.
CATTACAAAATGCATGTGAATCTGTTAATATAAAATATATTCATTTTCCTGAATTGGGAATTGTAAGCGATAAAAGAAAAAATCTGAATTCACAAAAAGATTATGATAACTTGTTTCTTGATTATGAAAAAACAGTCATCCCGAATCAAATGCAGTCAATCAATTTGATAAATGATTTTTTACAAAATAGCAAAAGAATTGCATTAACTTGCTATGAGGCTAAACCTGTGCAATGTCACAGAACAAGAGTTGCTAATGCTGTTCATAATCTTGAAGAATCTATTCCTCTTAAACATTTGTAGCCTTTGAAAAAAAAGATTCTTATAACTGTTAAAACATATCCTACTATTTATGTTGATCAAGCTGATGAAATTGTTTGTACTGCA
>JAUVIG010000306.1 GCA_030592825.1 Chlorobiota bacterium
AAATTATTTGGAAGTATATCTTTTTTACAGTATTTTTTGTTAATTTTGAGTACTCGCATTCTGCATGTCGCAACTGTCGATAGAATGCTTAGATGTTAAAAACAATAATAAAAGATTTTTATATTAATCGACATAATTATAAAAATGAAAAAAAGGATAATCTTTATATTCGCAATTGCATTTCTATTATTACAAAATATTAATGCACAAATGGTTTTGATGTTTGACACAAATCTCTCAGACGGTTCTGCAATTACTCTTCCACTCTATGGGGTTCTAAATGTAAACGTAGATTGGGGTGATGGGAATTATGATTCTTACACTACGGAAGGAGATAAATATCATACATATATAACAGATGGTGAATATACTGTAGTTATTACAGGAACATTAGGGCATTTTGGTGACGACGGTTCTTATCCGACTTATGAAAATGCTGATAAACTTAAAAAAGTAACAAATTGGACAGAACTTGGATTGAATGATTTGTCATATGCTTTTTATGGGTCAAATCATCTTATACAAGTTCCTGATAATCTCCCTTCTTCTGTGACTACTATAAAAGGAATGTTTAACGGTGCATCATCTTTCAACTACGATATAGGTGGTTGGGATGTGAGTAATGTTACTGATATGGGTAATATGTTTACAAGTTGCAATGCCTTCAATCAAAATATTGGAAATTGGAATGTGGCTAATGTTACTGATATGAGCGGTATGTTTTTTAACGCATATCAATTTAATCAAGATATTGGGAATTGGAATGTCAGTAGTGTTATGGAAATGAGTAGTATGTTTAAAGGTGCAAATGCATTTAATCAAAATATTGGAAATTGGAATGTAAGTAATGTACAAAATATGAGCAGTATATTTGGAAGTGCTGATTCTTTTAATCAAGATATTGAAAATTGGAATGTAGGTAATGTAACAAATATGGAATGGATGTTCCGTGATGCAGATTCTTTTAATAAAAGTCTTGATAATTGGAATACAAGTAATGTCATATCAATGAGAGGGATGTTTTATTGGTCAGATTCATTTAACGGAAATATAAGTAGTTGGGATGTTGGAAATGTTACGGATATGTTTTATATGTTTTTTGATGCAAGCGCATTTAATCAAGACATTGGCAATTGGAATGTCAGTAATGTGACAAATATGCGACAAATGTTTTTTAATGCAGATTCATTTAATCAAGATATTGGCAATTGGAATGTAAGTAGTGTAACAGATATGCACGGGATGTTTGAATATGCAGACGCATTTAATCAAGATATCGGCAATTGGAATGTAAGTAATGTAACTGATATTGGGTTCATGTTTTATAAGACTGTCAATTTTGATCAAAACCTTGGAATCTGGGATATTAGTAACGTAACATATATGGATTTTATGTTTAAATATGTTACACTGTCAACATCAAACTATGATGCAATATTAATAGGTTGGTCTGAACAAAATCTTCAACCAAACATTACATTTCATGGAGGTTACAGTCAGTACAGTTGCAATGGAGAATTTGCAAAAAACATACTATTAGAAGCACCGAATAATTGGATAATTACAGATGGAGGATTTGACCCGATTGCTTTAGATGAAATTCCGCCCCAAATAATTTCGACTCATAACGACCAAACAGTTGATGCTAATTCAAATTGCGAAGCAAGTTTGCCAGATTACACAGGCGATGTAACTGCAACCGACTATTGCGATGCAGTTCTTGATGTAACACAAAATCCGACAGCAGGAACAATAATTTCAGGTTCAACAAATCAAGTTACACTAACTGTAACAGATGATGCAGGAAATTATGCAGAAGTTTCTTTTAATGTAGAAGTTGTTGATAATACAAATCCGGAAATTACATGTGTTGGAGATCAAGAAGTAAATGCAGATGATACTCACACTTACACTGTAAACGGTGATGAATTTGACCCGACAGAAACATCAGATAATTGCGGAGTTGCAAGCATTGAAAATGATTTTAACAATCAATCAACACTTGCAGGTGCACAAATCCCAGAAGGCATAACAACAATTGTTTGGACAATAGAAGATGAAGCAGGAAATACAAATTCATGTAATTTTGATATTACCGTAAATGAATATGTAAGTATAGAAACATTACAACAAAAAGGAATTTCAATTTATCCAAACCCAACAAATGGAGAGTTAAATTTTGAATTTACAAACAACGACATTCAAAAATTAACAATTTCTGATATAACAGGAAAAAGAATAATTGAAAAATCAGAAATACAAAAAAATGAAACAATAGATTTGTACGGTTTTGAAAGTGGTATTTATATAATCTGTATTCAAACAAATAAAGAAAAATTCACAACAAAAATTGTAAAGATATAAACTGTTTTTAACACTGTTTATAGTGCATTTGGGCAAACAAACAAATTGAAAGTTCATAGCTTTTAAGAAACCCCACAAAATATTTGAATTTTGCTTTTGAAATAATTGATAAGGTAAAATTCAAATATTTTGTTCTTTGGGTATTGAAAGTTTAATTATTTTATCCCAAACGCACCATATACTAATCGTTAAAAACAATAATAAATAATATTATGAAAAAGAGAGTAGTTTTTTTAATTTTTGGCTTATTAATATTTATTTTTACAGTAAATGCTCAAACTTGGACACAAATCGGTCAAGATATTGACGGAGAGGCAGCCGATGATTATTTCGGCAGAGATGTTGATATCAGTTCAGACGGAAGTACTTTTATCACGGGGGCCATGCAGAATGATGAAATCGCGTTTGATGCAGGAAAAGTGCGTGTATATGAGAATATAGGCGGAACATGGATGCAAAAAGGTGCAGATCTTTTCGGTGAAAACGAAGAAGACAGATACGGGTATCAGGTAAGTATAAATGATGACGGATCCGTTATTGCCGTGGGTACTCCCTATTACGACGGTTATGCCGATCAAGCGGGATATGTACAGATTTTTGAATTCGCAGATGAGAATTGGACGCAAATCGGAGAAAATATTTACGGAGAAACACAGGTAGATTATTCCGGCAGATCAATTTCGCTGAACGGTGACGGAACACGTATTGCCATTGGTGCAGACGGATATGACCATACCGGGAATTCAAACGGTCAAATCAGAGTATTTGATTATATTGAAGGATCTTGGACACAAACAGGAAGTGATTTATACAGTGATTATGAATACGACGGTTTCGGGAGATCATTGTCTTTAAGTGCAGACGGATCAACAATAATAGCAGGTTCTTGGTTTAATGACGAAAACGGAGAAGATGCCGGAAAAGTAACTGTTTTTAAATACTCGGAAGGTGATTGGGTTCAATGGGGAGATGATATATTGGGAGAAGATATCGGAGATTTCTGCGGTAGATCTGTTAGTATTAGTGATAACGGATCAATTATTGCTGTTGGTGCAATTTTTAACGACGGTAACGGTGAAGATTCCGGTCATGCAAGAGTTTTTAAAGATGTCGAGGGAACTTGGGTACAAATTGGTGATGCTATAGACGGAGAAGTAGCATTTGATTACTGTGGAATATCTGTCAGTTTAAATTGTGACGGGACAATTTTGGCAGTCGGATCACATTTTAACGACGGAAATGGTGAACAAGCCGGTCATGCAAGAGTGTTTAAAAACATTTCGGGTGTGTGGACTCAAATCGGAGATGATATTGACGGTGAAGAAGCGAATGATAACAGCGGAGGTTCGATTAGTTTAAGTTCAGACGGCAGTATTATAGCAGTCGGAGCTGTATTAAGTGATGTCGGCGGCACTGATTCAGGGCAAGTCAGAGTATTTCAATCACCCCATGTAGAAATAAACAGATGTCAAAATGTTGATTTTTCTGTATATCCGAATCCAACAAGCGGAATAATAAACATAGATTTTGCAGAAAACAGCATTCAAAAAATAACAATTTCTGATATTACAGGAAAACAGCTCTTTGAAAACACACAAATAATACAAAAAGAGACAATAGATTTATCTTGGTTTGAAAGCGGAATTTATATCATTTGTATTCATTCTGATAAAGAAATATTTACATCTAAAATCATAAGAAGATAAACAGTTTTTAACAACAAAATAAAAAAGCATTTAAACGCTTTTTAGTCAAATCGTTAGTGTGCCACGATGCTGTGGTTTTCCGACAGGTGCAAATCCTGTCAGGGCAATTGACTGTTCACCCTGAAGAAAAGCGAACAGATAATTCTGTGAGGAGGATGCTGAAGCTTCGTTCTTTCAAATAATCAAGCCGTAATGCGAAAGCGTGAACCCGTAGTAGTCCGTCTGACGGAGAAAACTTCACGTACGGTTTGATGAAGGGGGTACTGATAGTTTACTTAAAATATGTTATCTTTACAAATATTAATTTGAGTAAGCTGTCAGGCTCTACTCTACTACAATATAAAAAAACAGATGAGTAATAAAAAATCGGCAATATGACACAACTATTAACTCTCGGTGTGATTGGAAAATCACTAAAAGAAAACGAAATGCGGGTACCCATTCATCCGGAACATTTAAAGCGCATTCCTGAAAAATTACGAAAACAAATCACCTTTGAAGAAGGCTATGGTATGAGATTTGGCATAGATGACAATACTTTAGCCGGACTTTCATCAGGCAAGGTAGCTTTCAGAGACGAGATTCTGAATGGTTTTGATTGTATACTAATACCCAAGCCTTTAGCAACAGATTTGTCAGAGGTACGAGAAGGTGCAGTAGTGTGGGGTTGGCCGCATTGTGTACAACAGAAAGAAATTACACAAGTTTCAATAGATAGAAAATTAACCCTTATTGCCTGGGAAGAAATGTTTACATGGAGCAGGACAGGTGATAAAAGTATGCATACTTTCTATAAGAATAATGAATTGGCAGGTTATGCCGGAGTAAATCATGCACTAAGCCTGGCCGGAATCAGCGGATTTTATGGAAAACCTCTAAAAACAGTAGTAATCAGCTTTGGTTCGGTTAGCCGTGGGGCAATATATGCATTGCAAGGCCAAGGCTTTAAGGATATCACGGTCTTGACTGGTCGTCCATCAAATGA
>JAUVIG010000226.1 GCA_030592825.1 Chlorobiota bacterium
AATTTCAATTCTTTTGCTGTTATCAAATTTTTTGTTTTGTCAGTTAGTGGTGTATGAATTGTTATGATATCAGATTGTTGCAATAAATCATTGAAGGATAGTCGAGTAGGGTCTTTCTTTTGATTTTCCAAACTTTCAGAAATTAAGATATTCATTCCGAAAACTTTTCCGATTTCTGCAACACGTCTTCCGATGGTTCCGTAACCGATGATACCGAGATTTTTACCTTTGAGTTCAATGAACGGATGATTCAGCATGGTAAATACAAGAGATTGTTGCCATAATCCTTTTTTTATATCATTAGAAACAGCAATTACAGAATTCATGATGGTAAAAATGAAACCGAAAACAGTTTGTGCAACTGATTCCGTTGAATATCCTTTAACATTGGCTACAACTATATTCCTTTTTTTTGCTTCTTCAATATCAATATTGTTGTACCCGGTAGCAGCAACACAGATTAATTTCAGATTTTCAGCAATCTCCATTTCTTTTTTACCGATAATAACTTTGTTTGTGATGATTATATATGCATCCGAAATCCTTTGCAATACTTCTTTTGCATCAGTTGTGTTATATGAAATTAATTTGCACTGATTTTCAATTTCCTGCAATGAAACATCATTTCCTATTGTGGCTTTGTCTAATAATATTGCTTTCATTTTATAATTTATTGTTCTATTGTTACATTGTTCTATTGCTACATTGCTCTATTGCTACATTGACTAATTACAGCATTGCAGTTTTTAGAATTAACCAATGTGCCGGTTCCGAAAAGTGACTTTTTTGCCACAAAGACACTAAAAACACAAATAATCATAAAGTTTAAATTGTAGAATGTATGTTCTTTGTGGGCTTTTGTGTCTTCTTGTTTTAGTGGCATTTTTATTTTCGGAGTTGTCTCATCAATGCAACAATATAACAATTTAACAATGCAATATTATTTTTCAATCCTAATCCTCGCATCAACTGCAATCACATCTTCCGATGTTCCCAGTAAAGGATTCAAGTCTAATTCTTTAATTTCCGGTGCTGCTTCTAATAATGCTGAAAGTCGGATAATAATATCAGCAAACTTTTCTTGATTAATGCCTTCTTGACCTCGTGTTCCTTCTATTAATTTGTATGATTTCAAGGACTTGATCATCTTTTCAGCTTCTTTTTTACTGACCGGCGATAATACTGATGAAACGTCTTTAAACACTTCAATAAAAATACCGCCCATACCTGCTAATACCAAATGCCCGAATTTATCTTCATATTTTGCACCGGCAAATAATTCCGTTCCGCTTAACATAGGTTGCATAAGAATAGCTGTCGTATCTTTTATTTGAATCATTCGCTTGAATTCTTTGCTCAATTGTTCTTCATTTTTAACATTTAAAACAACTCCGCCGACATCAGATTTATGAACCGGACCGACAACTTTCATTACAACAGGAAAACTTATTTCCTTTACTTTTTGTAAGGCATCTTCAAGAGTTTCAGATACAAATTCTTTTGCTCTGTTTATACCGGAAGCATCTAATAATTGTTGAACTTTTTCCGGTTCTAAATAACCCGAATCGGATGTATCAATAATGTTTCTGATTGTTTTTGTATTAACTTCGGGTAATTGAGTATTTAGTTCTGCCGGTTTTTGTGTATAAAATACTTTTGATAAAGCATTTCCGAGTAATACTTCTTCCGGAAAGAAAATCCTGTTTTTTGAGATAAAAGCTTCAATTTCTTCTTTTGCTTCGTTTAAAGACGGAAGAATAGGGTAAATCGACTTTTTGCATGTCTTCATTTTTTCATCAATAACATCATAAGCATCGAAAACTTTGCTTAAACCGGGTGTTCCGAAAATTACTGCCATGGCATCAATTTCTTTAAACTCATTTTCGCAATAATCAATAATATCAGCCAATTGTTCTGCTGAACCTGTTGCCAAAAAATCAATGGGATTTGCAACCGATGAGCCCGGATATAATTTTTCAAGAAGATTATCTGCTTTTTTACCTTCGATTTCAGGAATATTCAGACCGCCTTTTTCAAGAGCATCTGTAAGCATAACTGCCGGACCGCCTGCATGTGTTATAATTCCGATGTTTTTTCCTTTCAGTTCGGGATGCATAAATACGGAAGCAACAGTAATTAACTCTTGTCTTCCGTAACAACGTACAATTCCTGCTTTTTTAAATAATGCATCAACAGCAACATCCGAACTTGCTAAAGCGCCTGTGTGTGAAGAAGCAGCACGGCTTCCCGCATCAGAGCTTCCGGCTTTAACGGCTGCAATTTTGCATCCTTTGCGAATTAATGAACTTGCATGTTTTAACAACTTTTGCGGTTTGTCAATTTGCTCCAAATACAGAAGTTTTACTTTCGGACTGACTCCTTCTTCGTAGTTGTTATCCAAATATTCTAAAATTTCCTCTACACCTGTTTGAGCACTGTTTCCTACCGAATAAACACTTGCAAATGTTAATCCGTTAGGAATACCGAGTTCCATAATAAAAACTGCGGTTGCTCCTGAACCGGAAATAAAGTCAAAGCCTTGCGGGTAAAGTTTCGGAATGGGAGAGGTGAACACACCGTGATAATTCGGTGTTAATACACCTATTCCGTTAGGCCCTATTAATACTCCGTTCACAGAATTAATAATATCAACAATTTCTTGTTCAATTATTGCACCTTCTTCACTTGTTTCACTAAAACCGGCAGAGATAATAATAAATGCTTTTGTGTTTTTCTCGTTTGCAAGTATTTTAACAGCATCAACACAAAATTTTGCCGGAATTGCCAGAATTGCCAAATCTGTTTCAGGAAGTTCGTTTAAATCTTTATATGATTTTAATCCTTGAACATTATCGTTTTTCGGATTTGATACATATAACTTGCCTTTAAAATTCCCCTTAATTAAATTCAGTAAAATTTTTCCGCCCGGTTTATGAACATCATCTGAACCGCCTATTACGGCAATGCTTTTCGGATTTAGTAATTGTTGGTTTATCATGTTAAATATAGTTTACATTATTGATTGAACAAAAATATAATATTTTTGGTAAGGTAAAAATGATAATTACATGATGAGTGCAATCTAAAAAAGGTGCAAAGCAATTTAATTTGCAAACAATCCGAAACATAGCAGTTTTATAGTCTGTTAATTAACAAATTTGCTATGCACCTGATTCTGTAAAAACAACCTTTTATACCCGGTTCTATGATGATTAATCAATATTTTGCAATAATTTGAATTGTAATTCGCAAAAATACGCAAATTTGCGAATTGTATTTAGTAAATTTGCATTAAATTTAAAAAGATGCTTACTTATAACCAACTTATTCAAATAATTATTGATAGTTCAAAGTTAACAATTGAAGGTATTGAACGTAATCTTGAGGTTGAAATAAATCAAGTTCTTTATAAGCCTAAATTTTTAAAGGTAATTACAGGTATAAGAAGAAGCGGAAAATCTTTTTTGTTAAAACGACTTTACAGAACTTTGATTTTAAATAAAATACCGGCTGAAAACATATTATTTCTGAATTTTGAAGATGACAGGTTGAACAATTATCTTTCAATTAATAAATTACGAAATATATATGAGTTATTTATATCATCTGTTCAAAAAGATAAAGCTGTTTATTTATTTTTAGATGAGATTCAGAATATCAGCAACCGGGAAAAGTTTATACGTACAATTTATGACAATACTGATAATCATATATTTATTACAGGTTCAAATGCACAATTATTATCAAAAGAATTTTCAAGTACTCTTGGCGGAAGATTGCTTGAATATATTCTTTTTCCTTTTTCATTCAACGAAATATTGAATGAAAAAAAACTTCCTTTTAATAATGCTTTTAAATTAGCTGAAAATAAAAACAGTATTAACAAAACACTTATTGAATATTTAAATTACGGTGGTTTATTTGAAACATTCAATTTACCTGAAAATGCAAAAATCACATACAGAAAATCTTTAATTGATAAAATAATTATAAATGATATTGTTTCGAGGTATAAATTAGAATCTGTAGAATTATTACAAAACATTTTACATTTTCTTGAGAAAAATGCCGGTAATATTATTAGTTACAGAAAAATAGCAAATGTGGCTCAATCTAATGAAAATACTGTTGAAAAATATGTTTCTTATTTAGAAAATGCTTTTATAATTGGAAAATTAAAGAAATTTTCTTGGAAAACAAAAAGTGTATTTGATATAAATAAAAAATTTTATTTTACAGATAATATTTTTGTATGTATGCTGATATTGAAGATAAATTAGAAAATATTTGTTACTTGCATCTTATCCGAAAATACGGACAACAGAATATTTTTTTGGGAAGAGATGATAAAGGAAAAGAAATTGATTTTGTTGTAAAAAGAACAGACGACAGCTTGTTGGCTGTTCAAGTTTGTTACGAGTTAAACGATAATAATTTAAAAAGAGAAATTTCAAGTTTAAATTTGTTAAAGAAGCATATAAATAATCCTGAAAACGAATATCGAATAATTACGATGTATAATATACTTACAAAACCAATTACAGAGAAAATTGAAATTATTAATCTAATTGATTTTTTATTGGAATAAAGCAAAGCCTTTTGGCAAAAGGCTCAACAAAAAAAGACAGCCGTTTTCGACTGTCTTTATGTATTTAATTCAGGAATAAATTAATTATTAGTTCTGCTCTTTTGAGAATTAATACCTTTATTCATAAATCTTGCAGCTTTGCTTGCAATTAATCCTGTTTCTCTGTGATACTTAATCATACTTATGATTTCTTCACGAGAATATGTATTTAAATTATTTTCATTTCGTGCAGTTGAAGAAATTGATTCTTCACCTATAGACGGCACTCCATAAAATGTACGACTTTTTGTATATTGAGGTATATCATCAACTATTACCCCATTTTCAAAATGGATCGGTTCACCGTTAATGTCAGTAAAGAAAAAGTAGTTATTATCTTCATCAACTTCGGCAATATCATCATATCCGTCTGCAATAATTACCAAATAATAATCTCCGGTAATTAGCATGTCATCTTCTTCGGTCATTTCATATTGCCATCTGAATCTTGTATATTCATCACTGTCAGGGTAATATAAATCATATGCTACACTATGGCCTGATTGAACATTTACATAATTCCACCAGTTACTTACACCGTCACCGGTTGTTCCCATGTTGCCATTATTCGGAACGGGATCAATACCGTAGTCATCAGTATAATAGTCATAGAGTATAATCTCCCAATCTTCGGCATCATATGCATTATAATAAATTAGTAATATATTCCAATTTTCAGTTGCATTAATGATATCTGTTCCGGTGTTATAAACATTGTAATAAGCAGCATATGTTAAATCATCACCTCCTATATTTGTTTCAAGTTCGAATTCCCAAGCTGTTAAGTCTGTACCGGCAACAGGGTCATCAACTACATTATCATCTCCTGCCGGATCTGAATCATTTGTTGCAGCAAAAGCACAAAAAGCAAAATCATTTACAAAGAAATTTTGATCAACCCAAATATAACCACCGTCTCCCCATCCTGTTCCCCATGAGTTAACTACTCTGAAAGCACCGTCAGTACCTCTGCTGTCGTCATAACCGCAAAGAGTCATTGCATGGTAAGCGTGTTGCCCGTTATAAGTATCAGTATCATCATATAAAACACCAGAACCACTCCAAGACATAAAATTTTCACCGAGCTTTGCACCGAATGATAATGCTCTGCCTTGCGATAAATATTGTTTTAAAGTAGTTTTATCTACATCAACTTCTCTGTAACTGATTATTTTATGATCAGCAGCATCACCGTCCCATGATGAAGTAGAACCGGAGCAATCACCAAGATCGGTATATGGTGTTGTTGCCAAATCTGATATACCGCTGGCAAGCATTACATCATAAGTCGGTTCAAAACCTGTTCCGTTACAATCAGCACCTTTTTGAGAACCCGGTATTTTCCAAAATAAATATTTAGGACTGAACTTTTGATTATTATTAAAAGTTGTTCTGTTATCTGCCCTTGCATCCATATATGATTTATGGTTGTAACCTACTGCCCAAGCAACACATGTACCGTATTGTCCTTGATCACCTATAGGCGGAAAGTTAGCTGAAAGATCAATACTTGCCGGAGGATCTCCTTGCCCGAAGTTAATATCATCTTCAATATTTTCAAGGTCTTCACTTTCTCCAAACCACCCAAGAGCTTGTTCAATAAAACTTGGATCGTCAGGATCTTTTTTGCAACTTGAAAAATTAAAAATAAAGTTAAGTAATATAATACTTGAAATAAAAACTGTTAAAATCTTTTTCATATTATAAAGTTTGAGTTAATAATTCATTTAAATAGTAAAGTTATTAAAAAA